>JBCCEG010000001.1:0-19002 GCA_039030455.1 Myxococcota bacterium
GTGCTGGAGTTCAAAACGTGTTTGCGACAGTCCGATTCCCTAGACGAAACAGCCCAAAAAGCCTTGCGGCAGATCCAAGAAAAGCGCTACCACATCAACCTATTCCAACGCGGCATCAAGTCCGTCATCGCGCTGGGGTTGGCGTTTCGCGGCAAAGAGGTCGCGGTGACGCACAGGGAACTTTCCCCGCGGGAGGCCGAGCCGATTGCCGAAGAGAAAGAAAGAAATAACCACTGCGAAAAACCGTCGTGAAGCGCTTCATCCCCTCCATTGTGGCAGGCATCGTTCTCACCTGCACAGCAGGCGTGGCTACTCTTGCTGTGGGGTTGCGTATTATCAGCAGGGACCTGCCTAGCATCGATAGTTTGAAGAATTACCAACCCAAGCTCACGTCACGGGTTTTTGACGTCAACGGGCACTTGATCGGCCGATTCGCCACGCAGCGGCGCACGCTTATCGCTCTGGACAAAGTTCCGCGACACGTCAAGGAAGCCTTTCTCGCCGCCGAGGATGCCGACTTTTATCACCACTCGGGTTTGGACTACATAGGTTTGATCCGTGCCGTGATCAACGAGCTGCGCTATCTGACGACGGGTGGCAAGCGCCAGGGGGCAAGCACTATCACCCAACAAGTCACTCGCACCATGTTGCTGTCGCGGGAGCAGACATACACACGAAAGATCAAGGAAATGCTGCTGACCAGACGGATCGAAAAGGCACTGACCAAGGATCAAATCCTGCACTTATACCTAAATCAAATCTACTTTGGCCACGGCGCTTATGGCATCGAGGAAGCCGCGCGCACTTATTACGGCGCGGGCACAACCGAGATAACACTAGGACAAGCCGCCGCGCTGGCCGCCATCCCCAAAAGCCCCAACCGTTTGAATCCTCTTGCCGACAGCGATCGGCTGCGAGCGCGGCGCGCTTACGTGTTGGAGCGCATGGTGGAGCAAAAGTTCATTTCGCCACAACAAGCCGACCAAGCCCGGCAAGAATCCGTGCGCGTCCATGTACCCAAGCCACAGTACCTGGACAGTTGTCCCTACTATGTGGAATCCATCCGCCGCCTGCTGGTAGAGCAATTAGGCACGCAAGCGACCTACGAGGGAGGCCTTTTCATCCACGCCGCCGTGGACGCTCCCACGCAGCAGGCCGCGCGCGCGGCGCTGCGGCATGGGCTGCACAATCTGGACAAGCGCCAGGGCTGGCGAGGGCCGTTGCGCCGCATGAGCCCACAAGAACGGCAAGCCGCCCAAGAAACCCTGCGCCAAGCCCGCGTGACCCTCTTTCAAGAGAACGAATCTGCCGAACACATGTGGGATTTGCAGGAATTCGCCACCGCGTTCGACTTCAGGCAACCCCGCGCCGCGCTGCCTTCCATCCGCGGTCGATTGGCCCGAGTAGGCGAGCTGACGGCGGGCTGGGTGAAGAGCGTGTCGGACATCCAAGGCGCCGAGATTGACCTAGGGTCCACTACCGCCCGTTTGAGCCCCCAAGACATGCGCTGGGCCCGCGACAACGACAAAACGACAAAATCCCGCGGCACGACTCCTCCAAGCCAACTGCTCCGCGCGGGAGATATCGTGCTTGTCCGCGTGAGCCGTATGAAATCCACATGGACAGTGACTCTTGAGCAGACCCCTGTCGTCCAGGGGGCCGTTGTGGCCGTGGATCCGCACACCCATCATGTCCGCGCCATGGTAGGGGGATACGATTTCCACACGTCCCAGTTCAACCGGGCGCAACAGGCGTGGCGGCAAATGGGTTCGGCGGTCAAGCCGTTCTTGTACGCCCTGACCATCGACAGGAAACTCGTGACCCCCGCCTCCCTCATCACCGACGCGCCGCAAGTTTTTTTCGAGTCGCGAAATCAGTGGAAACCACGCAACCACACCTTGCGCTTTCTGGGCGACATCACCGTGCGCAGATGCCTGACCAGCTCGATCAACACCTGCAGCATCCAGCTGCTGCAAAAACTGGGCGCGGAACCCCTATTGGAGCTAGCACGGGCAGTCAATCTGCCATCGCTCCAATCCCCCTTTCCCGACGACCTGACCCTGGCGCTGGGTTCAGGGGAAACCACACCACTGCGATTCACCAACGCCTTTAGCATTTTCGCCAACGGCGGCCTTTATGCCGAGCCGGTGTTGGTAACGCGAATCACAGACGCCCAAGGAGAAGAGATTTGGCACCCCCGCCTCGAAAAAAAACGAGTTCTGGGTGCGCAAGCAGCCTTCATCGTTACGGATATCTTGCGCGGTACGTTCCGATGGGGGATCAGTAAGACCTTGATCAAAGGTTTGCAACACCAAGCATTCGCGGGCAAAACAGGAACCACTAATGACTACCGCAGTGCTTGGTTCATGGGGATCGCCCCCGGGCTGGTGAGCGGCGTCTACGTTGGATCCGATGACAACAGCTCCCTAGGCCAGGGGGAATACGGCGTGCGGGCGGCGCTGCCTATTTGGGGTGACTTTGCGCGTCAAGCCTTCAAGGATGTGCCGCCGCGTGAATTCGTGGAACCGCCCGGCATTGTCTGGCGACGCATCCATCGCGGCAGCGGCAAGCTAGCGTCGCTGCAAGATCTGCTGGGCGATATGGAGAACGACACACTGCTAGAGGCATTCATCGAGGGGACGCAGCCACAGCCCCAAGAGCGGGAACAGCAAGAGCTACCGCCCATTGAGCTGCTGGATCCGTTGTAAGTGGCGCCAAGTGCGTCACGGGGATTGCCGTGGCATAATGGTGCCATGAGCGCGATATCCCTTCAATCCCCGTGCATCATCAATCCCCAAGGTCCCATGCCCAGGGGCGTGTCGGACTTTACCAAGCTGCGTGGGGAAGGCTATGTGTTCGTGGACAAAAGCCCGTTTATCAAGGAGATCCTTGACAGCGGCGACGCCGTCACCTTGATCACCCGCCCGCGGCGGTTCGGCAAGACCATCAACCTCAACATGCTGCGCTGCTTTTTGCACTGGCCGCCGGACCATCAACCGGACCTGTTCGACGGCTTGACCATCAGCCAAGCAGGCGAGCGCTATCACCAGGAGCGGGGCAAGCGGCCGGTGCTGTTCGTCACTTTTAAAGACGTTAAGGCGGGCAAGTGGGACGACGCGTGGATCAAGCTGCGCGGCTTGTTGGCGAACACGGCCGAGGTAGCCGCTCGCGAAACCCCCGTGAATCGACTCACGTACGACCAACGCGACGTGCTGGAAAAAGTCATTCACAAGCAAGCCGAACCGGCCGAATGTCAATCCATCCTGGCGATTTTGACCGAACTGCTCACGCTCAAGCACGACGGCATGACGCCGTGGGTGTTGATCGACGAGTACGACACCCCGTTGCACGCGGCCTATCAGCACAATTACTACTCCGGCATGCGCGACGTGATCAGGGGACTGTTGGGCCAATGTCTTAAGGACAACAACGACCCGAGTCAACCCCAGACCTTTTTGCACAAGGCCGTGATCACGGGCATCTTGCGCGTGGCGAAAGAGGACATCTTTTCCGATCTGAACAACCTGGGCGTGTACGGCGTGACCGAGGATCGCTTCGCGTCCTCGTTCGGATTCACGGCAAGCGAAGTCAAGGAGCTGCTCGCCGCGCGGGGCCTCTCGGATCGCTTTGACGCCGTGCGCGACTGGTACGACGGCTATCGCTTTGGCGAGGGTGCTCCCGCGACCATCTACAACCCCTGGTCGGTCATCAGTTATCTGGGCAACTCTACCCAAACCCCGCGACCTTACTGGGTCAACACCAGCGGCGACGCCCTGCTTTACTCCATGGTGGAAAAAAGCAATGACCCGCAAGACCGTGCCAATGTGGAAACGCTCCTTTTGGGCGGCACCGTTGAAAAGGAAGTTCCCGAGGGCGTGGCGCTGCGCGACCTGCCCACCCTGTCGGACGCCCTGTGGAGCATCTTGCTCACCGGCGGCTACTTGACGGCCGAGCACACCGAGGGCGGCACCCTGGGCACCAAAGCGGTCTTGTGCGTTCCCAACCGAGAGGTCCGCATCGCCTACGGGCGCCTGGCGCTACGTTGGTTCGGTCGCGAGGGTCCCGATCCCCTGCCCAAGGTCCTATTCAGCCTAGAACACGGGGACGTAGCGGGCTTTGCGCAGGCCTTGCGGACGTTCGCGCAAGCGAGCCTAAGCTACTTCGACTTCGCCGCGTCGCAGCCCGAGCGGGTCTACCATGCCCTGATGGTGGGGCTGGCCGCCGGTCTGACGGGCAGATACCACATTCGCTCCAACCGCGAGAGTGGCAAGGGCCGCCCCGACTTGCTTCTGATCCCTCACGATCCGCGCAAGCCCGGCATTGTCATGGAGTTTAAGGTGATCGACTCCGAGGGCGAGCTGGAGCAAGCGACCGACAAGGCTCTACGACAAATCAAGGGGAAGAACTATCACGCCGAGCTGTTTGCCCAAGGCGTCAACACCGTCATCGCGTTGGGCCTGGCGTTTGCCGGTAAGGACGTCGCGGTGGAGCACCAGACGTTAACGGCGGCCGACATTACGCCACGGTGATAGCGGAGTCTAGATAGACGTCTTGCACGCGATGCAACAGCGCCACGCCCTCGGCGCGACTCTTTTGGAACGCTTTGCGCCCCAGGATCAACCCCATGCCGCCGGCGCGCTTGTTGATGACGGCGGCTACCACGGCCTGCTTGAGATCGTCACTGCTGCACGCGCCACCCGAATTGATCAAACCGCAGC
The DNA here is from genome assembly GCA_039030455.1 of Myxococcota bacterium. GTDB lineage: Bacteria > Myxococcota > UBA727 > UBA727 > JABDBI01 > JBCCEG01. Next base: position 4,719 of record JBCCEG010000001.1, read on the forward strand.
GCCCCATGTAGCAATTAGCCACCTGATAGCGCGCCAGGTCGATGGGATGGTCGCTACAAAGCTCGTCATACACCGCGTCACACGTGTGACCAAAACCCAAGCGACGGTAGCCGTCGTTGCAGGTAGGCAACTTTTGCTTGATGATGTCGGCGCCGACGGTAACGCCCAGATGGTTGGCTTGGCCCGTTAGGTCAGCGGCGGTTTCGTAGTTAACGCCGTTTTTGCGGAACGCTTCGTTGCGCACATAACACCACAGCACGGTAAAAAGTCCTCGTTCATGCGCTTGCGCGAAGAGCTCGCTCACCTCTCGCAGTTGCCGCCGTGACGCGTGCACGCCCCAGTACACCGTGGCGCCAACCCCCGCGCAGCCCATGTCAAACGCTTGCTTGACCGAGGCAAAACGGGTTTGGTCGGCCAACGGCGGGTAAGAGAGCAGCTCATTGTGATTCACCTTGAGAATCAACGGGATTTTGTGGGCCGACCGCCGCGCCACCGCCGCCAACACGCCGTAGCTGGTAGCCACCGCGTTGCATCCTCCTTCAATAGCCAGCTCCACGATGGCGGCGGGGTCAAAGTAGTCGGGGTTGGGACCGAACGATGCACCCCCGGAGTGTTCGATGCCCTGATCCACGGGCAAAATGCTTACGTACCCCGTGCCCGCCAAACGACCGTGACCGAATAGGGCCGCCAGATTGCGCAACACGGCGGGGCTCCGATCCGTGTGCGTAAAAACGTGATCGATAAAGTCAGGCCCCGGCGGATGGAGCCGCTCCTTCGGGATCGTGCGACAGACATGGGTCAACAGGCGGGCTTCTTCACCCAAAACGCTCTCGATGCTCGACATCATTTAGATTCGTTGCTGCCCTGTTTAACCAAGTATCGCAACCTCTCGAGGGGACAGACACTTGGCGCTAGCAACTATTTCTTCTCCTTATTCGTCAGAGACATGATTGTTCTCATTTTGATAGGAACGTAATAGCTTTTCAAATAAACTACGCTTCTTTTCATTGAAATTACTTGCTTCTAAAAAGTACTTAAGATTTTCTTCTAACGATTTGTCATTATCGAGATGCAAAGAGTTATATTTTTCTAGCAACATATAAAAAATTTCCTTTCCCCATTTTTCGTGATCACGGCTGGTATAAGATAGCTCTTCCGTTGGCAAGAATGTAATATTTTCAAAGAACAAAACCATTGCAGTATTTATTAACTTTTTATCTGCTACCTTAGATAAAAGACGGATCATTTTAATATCTTTCTTTTTCATTGCTAATTTCAATAATCTCCCAACAAGGATGTCGTCTTTTTTCTGCGAAATATAATGCGCAGTAAGTTCTTCTATTATCTGAATTTCTTTGTTTGATTTATAAACATATTCCTTGTTATATTTCATTACTTCCATGATTATGTGTTGTAAAATTGAATTATTTTCTGGATCTTTATGGCAAACATTAAGATACTCTCTTATCTTTTCCATGGCATTTTTAAGATCCTTTTTTTCAATTAAATCTTTTACACTTAGAATCTGACGCTCACAATCAATTTCCTTTTTTTCGGAAAATTCAGCTGCTTGGGCAAACGATCCCGCTAAAACAATCGTTGCTAATGTCCATAAGATCCTCATGCCTTTCCTCCTTAGTTGGCGAACGCTCCTCCTGTGGAAGCTTTCTCAGCTTAGCGATGTGTATTGCTTCGTGTCAATCTTTCCAACTCTAGCATCGCCGCGCGCACCTCCACCATCAGTTGAGCGATCCCCGCGCGATCGCCCGAAAGATGTTTCGTGGGAATCGGCTTGCCCAAAACCACGGTCACCGCCTGGTCTGGGACAACGCCGGCGGCACCCGGCGGCAAGACCACATCCGTGCCGCTGATCCACATGGGCACCACCGGCGCGCCCAGATCGATCGCCAAGCGAAACCCGCCGCGGCGAAACGGGGCCGGCTCCGGCCCGCAATTGCGGCGGCCTTCCGGCGAAATCCAAATGGACGTCCCCGCGTCACACAACTGTTGCTTGATCCGCCGCAGCCGCCGCGCCGCCTGAACAGAGCGAGAACGATCGATGGGAACAAACCCCATTCCTACCGCCGCCGGACCAAACAACGGAACGTTGGCAAGTTGGCTTTTCATCACCATGCGCGGCGCGGGGCCTGGAACAGCGCCCATCAGCACGGGGATATCCATGAACGAGCGGTGATTGGACATGTAGACGTACACCCGGCCTGGTCGAACGCTATGATGCCGCCTCACCCGCAACTTCGTCCGGCTGATGGTCAACAGCCCTCGCCAAAACCGAGTGAGATGCTCCTCCACGGCCTGCGGTGTCAACCACCCCAGCGTCAACCGAAACAAGACGCCGACGCTCACCACCGCCACGTGAGCAATCATCTTGCACGCAAGCCAAAAGGATGTGTCTTCTTTCCTTATCACAAACCACTTCTTAAAGATTAGTTTAGGTTAAAAGGCGCGAAGCGCTTTGGACTGCGGAAAGCGGCGTCGAGCCGCCGCACACCAAAGGCTCCACCCCTTGCCGTCATTTTGGTGTCACCTTGACTCTCCGACATCCTACCATCTGCCAAATCCTGTGATCTGTGGCACTAGTCGTCAAAACCCAATTCACGCTTCCGTTGCTCCGCGGTGGGTAGGGGATCGCTCTTGTCACACACATTGGGCAGGTTGGGGGCCTGCTCGGCGTTAATCCGTACCCACTTCTGCTTGTCCTGCGGCAAATCGGGCTCGTCGTAGATGGCTTGCACCGGACACTCGGGAACACACGCGCCGCAGTCAATGCACTCGTCGGGGTGGATGTAAAGACGCTTGTCGTCGCCGTAAAAGCAATTCACGGGACACACGGTCACACAATCGGTAAACCGACATCCGTCACAGTTGTCGGTAATGACAAAAGCCATCGCTTTCCTCCATGATTTAATCAGCCACAGGCACCTTCCAACCTTCTATACCACGGATTATACAGGGAGTGTTTCTCCTTTTCACACGCGGGTGACGCGCGCGCCAAGCCCACACAGCTTCTCTTCGAATCTCTCATAGCCTCGATCTAAGTGATGTAGGCCCGTTACTTCCGTCGTCCCTGTTCCAGCTAGCCCGGCTAGGACCAAGGCGGCCACCGCACGCAGGTCACCCCCCGCCACACACGCCCCTTGCAACCGCGGCTGTCCCTCCACCACCGCACGGTCCCCCGTCACGGCGATCCGCGCGCCCATCTGTGCTAGCGCCGACGCGTGGCTAAGGCGATCATCGTGCACCGTCTCACGCAGGCAACTGGTTCCTTGGGCAAGCGCCGCGCACACCATCAGCTGCGGCTGAACATCGGTGGGAAACGCTGGATACGGCCCGGTGCATAGATCCACCGCCCGCAACCTCTCACGCGCTACCACCCGCACCCCATCTCCCTCTTCCACAGTGCAACCCATTTGCCGCAACACGGCCGTGACCGCCGCCAGGTGCTCGGGGCGCGCGCCGCGGACACAAACATCGCCGCCGGTAGCAGCGGCTCCCGCCATGAAAGTAGCGGCTTCGATGCGATCGGGGCCGATATGACACGACATCGGCCGCAGCGAGGTTTGACCCTGAATGGTGATTCGGCCGGTGCCGTCACCCGTAATACGGGCTCCCATCAGCCGCAACGCATCGGCCAGCTCCCGCATCTCCGGCTCACGCGCGGCGTTGTCGATAATCGTTTCCCCGTCGGCCAGACAAGCAGCCATCATGAGGTTGGCCGTCGCGCCCACGCTTGGGTAACCCAACGCGATGCGCGCGCCCCGCAGCCGACTCGCCGGAACGCGCACATCCACGTGGCTGTCGGAAAGCTCCACCCGCGCACCCATGGCTTGCAGGCCGGTCAGATGCATCGCTATGGGCCGTGTGCCGATGGAGCAACCCCCCGGCCGCATGACGCGCGCGCGACCGCAGCGGGCGGCCAACGGACCCAATACCCAAATCGAGGCTCGCATTTTGGGCGCGTGTTCATCGGGAGCATGCGTTGTGGTGATGTGGTTGGTGTTGATGGATAAATCCTCGCCGTTTCTCTCGACGGCAACCCCTATCCCCGCCAGCACCTCACCCATGCCGTGCACATCATCCACTTGCGGCGCGCCGTGTAGCGTGCTTTTTCCTTCGGCCAATAAACACGCGGCCATGATTGGCAGGCAGGCATTTTTACTCCCCGAAACCGCAACGGTGCCCGCAAGACGCGCCCCTCCCTCAACAATCAATCGATCCACGCCGACAACCCCCATTTGCCGTTCACTGTTCTTAGTTTAGCCTGGTTTGCCGCCGCCGCGCGCGGGGAGCTATAATGGAGGCGGAGGCAAGGAGCGGCGGGGAGAGCGGCACGATGCGATTTATCGATCCCAGAACGGACTTCGCGTTCAAGAAGATTTTCGGCTCGCAAGAGCATACGGACGTGCTGCGGTCGCTGCTAAACGGACTGCTGTACGAGGGCAGGCCGGAAATTCGCCAGCTGCGGCTGCTCGACCCCTACAACGCGCCCCGCCTGCAGGGCATGAAGGACTCCTACCTAGATGTGAAGGTGCGGCGCGCCGACGGCACGTGGATTTTGGTGGAAATGCAGGTGCTCAAGCTGCCCGGGTTCGACAAGCGCGTGCTGTTCAACGCGGCCAAGCAATTCGGCAACCAACTGCAACGCGGCGAGGATTATTCCATGGTCAACCCCGTGGTGGCCCTAACCATCACCGACTTTGTCATGTTTCCCGAATATCCGGACGTGATCTCCCGCTACCGGCTGTTGGAGAAAAATCTTCTGACGCAATATTCGGCGGGCGACATCGAGTTGGTGTTCGCCGAATTGCCTAAGTTGACCAAAACCCATGCCGAAGCGACACAATTGTGGGAGAAATGGCTGTGTTTTCTCAAGGAAGCCGGCAGCCTGGAGATGGTCCCCGACAGTTTGGCGGAGGTCCCCGAGATCCGAGAGGCCTTTGAAATTGCCAATTACGCCGGTCTAACGCAAGAAGAAGCCGATGTCGCGGACAAAAAAATGCAGTGGTGGCGCGACCAGAAAAAGCTGGGCGCGCTGTACGATAAAGAAAAAGCGGCGCACGAGCATACTAGGGCGAAGCTAGACCAAGCCAACGCGGAGCGAGAAAAAGTCGAGGCGGAGCGAGACAAAACGCTTCGGAATACGGCCCTCGCGTTGCGCGAGTCGGGCATGGACGACGCGCGCGTTTGCGCCGTTATGGGCGTGACGCAGCAGGAACTTCGCGGTTTGCTGCGGGCGGGTTTGCCGCGAGAAGAGACTGGTTGAAACACAGGGAAAAGAAAGAGGAGAGACAAAATGCAATTCATGGATCCGCGAATAGACTTTGCGTTCCAGAAAATCTTCGGCACGGCGGGGGGCGAGGATGTGTTGCGCTCGTTGCTCAACGCGCTGCTTTACGGCGGGCGTGACGAGATCACCGATCTGGCGCTGCAAGACCCCGACGGCCTGCCCCGGTTGCGGGGCCTGATCGATTCCTATCTGGATGTGCGTGTGCGTCGGCAAGACCACAAGTGGGTCTTGGTGCGAGTCCAGGTGCTCAAGCTGCCAGGGTCCGAGCAACGCGCCTTGTTCAACGCGGCCAAGCAGGCTTGCCACCAGGTGGCCGAGGGACAAAACCACATCTCGCCGTCCGAGGTGGTGGTATTGGCTGTCACCGACTTTGTCATGTTTAGCGATTGGCCCAAGGTTGAATCCTGCTACCGGTTGTTCGATCAAAAGCTGATCCTAAAACATCCGGCTAACGGCATGGAGCTAGTGTTCGTGGAGCTGCCCAAATTCGGCAAGACGCACGAACACGCGGTTACCCTGTGGGAAAAGTGGCTATGTTTTCTCAAGGAAGCAGGCCGCCTGGAGACGGCACCCGACAGTTTGGCCGACGTGCCCCAGATCAAAAAGGCGTTTCACCTCGCCGACTACGAAAGCTTAACGGTCAAGGAAACCGACATCTACACCAACAAAGCCTGGTGGTGGAGCGATCACAAGAAACTTTACGCGATGTGCCACGGGGAAGAGGCCTCGCGCCGGCAGATCGAAGCCGTGGTGAAAGTGAGCTGAAACAGAACCCCCATGCCCTCCCCCGATGTCGTTGAGCTGACGCTGCAATTGTGCCGGATTCCGTCGGTGACGGGGCAAGAGGCGGCCGTGGTCCAATTTGCCCGGCAACAGCTACAACAACTAGGATTTGCTGTCCATCTACAACCGCTGGGGGAGCAGGGCAGAGCGAACCTGTTGGCTCACCCCCCTAACCAACCACCACACGTTTTGCTGAGCACGCACCTAGACACCGTTCCGCCACACATCGCTCCCACCATGAGCGCCGATCAGCGGTCCATTCGCGGCCGCGGCACCTGCGATGCCAAAGGCATCGCGGCCGCCATGATATGCGCCGCCGCCGAACTCAGGCGGCAAGGAGAACACCGCGTGGGGTTGCTGTTCGTCGTTGGCGAAGAGACGAACAGCGACGGCGCTAAACAAGCCGTGCGGAATTTCGCGCCTCGCGTGCGCGCCGTCATCGGCGGCGAACCCACGCAGCTACAAGTCGTGCGCGCCATGAAGGGAGCCGTCGTCTTCCGCCTCGACGCCCAAGGGAAATGCTCGCACAGTGCTTACCCAGAACTCGGCCACTCAGCACTGCACCAGCTGGTGCGCGACGCGCAAGCCCTACTGGCCGAACCGTGGCCTCGTGACGAAGAGCTAGGGGAAACCACGATCAACATCGGCCTGCTGCAAGGCGGCAGCGCCGTCAACGTTTTAGCCGACCATGCCTGGGCCAGGGGTATCGTCCGCTGCGCCGTCCCGGCGCGGGTGGTCGTGGACCGGATTAAGGCCCTGCTGGAGCCCGCGACAAAGCTCACGCTAGAATCCGCATCGGATCCGCTGCGTTTGCACTGCCCCAAGGGTTTCGACGGTTGCATGGTGTCTTTCGGCTCGGATATGCCGCACCTGCGGCAACTGGGCACGCCGCTGCTTGTGGGACCCGGTTCCATCCACGACGCTCACCAACCCCACGAGCGCATCAGCATTCAACAGCTGCGCCAAGCGGTGTGTCTGTACCAAGATCTCGCCAAGCTGCTGCTGGAGGAGATCATAGAGCCACCGTCTTCCACTTGCCGCGCGCGAACGCCCAGGCGGTAGCGCCGAACAAGCCCGCGGCGTACAGCGTTGCGGCGATCCAACAACCCAACAACCCCAACCGCAACGGGATGGCGAACAACCATGCCAACGGGACCAGGCAGCCAAAATGCAAGACGAGCTCGACTACCATGACATAGCGAGTCTTCCCCGCACCATATAGCGCCTGCGTCAGCACCATTGCCCCCGCCGACAGCGGTGTCATGATCAAGGCCGCCAAGCGTAACGAAGGGACAGCCCGCGCAATCACCATCTCTTTGAGCTCATCCCCCGCGACGGCAAAATCTGCCGGCAAGAACAGATGAAGAACTGTTTGCGGGAACAGCGCCGCCAGCGCGCCGAGCATGCCCATCACGTACATGGCCAGCAGCGCGCTCTGCTTGCCGTAGCGCTCGGCCAAGGCAGGCAGGCCCGCGCCGATGGATTGAGAAACCAAGACAGCCGTTGCCGTACCGAAGGCCAAACACCCCACGAACACGATCATCATGATGTGCACGATAATGCTGCACGCCGCGCTGTTGATGTCACGCGCCTGCTCCAGCACATCCAGATGTGCCACAATGCTGATGAAAACGACAACACCGGTCATTAAGATCAACGAAGCCAACCCCGACCACAAAGACAGCCGCGCGATTGTGCCGCCGACGGACAGGCGCGCGTTACGCCACCGATACACCGCGAACCGGCTTCGATCTTGTGAACGCAAAGACCACAGCACCATGCACAGCAAACCAGCGTAGCTGGAAAAAAGGGAACCCCACGCCGCGCCGTCCACGTGCATGGGCTCTACACAGATCCCGCCAAGACACCCGCCAAAAATGAGGATGTAGTCCAGCACCGCGTTGAGCAAGCTCATGCCAACCGCCACGGTCATGTGCACACGCACTTGACCGATGCCGTCGTAAAAACTCTTATATGACGCGGTCAACGCCATGCTGGGCAACCCCAGCAAGCGAATAAAACCGTACGAATTCGCCAAACGCAGCACTTCGGGACTTGGAACCATCCATTGCAGCAACCGCGGCGCGAGCCACAGGGCAAGCCCGGTGATCAATAACGATGCCGCGGCCGCCACCAAAAGCGAATTGGTCAGAGCAGCACCGACTTGCTTGAGCTTGCCTTCACTAAAACGCCGCGCGCTGACAGCCTGCGTGCCCACGGAAATCGCCGACAAAAAACCGCCAAAGGCCCACAACACGACCACCGCCGCCAATATCGCCGCCGTACCCGGAACGGCTACCTCCTCGGGCAAGCGGCCAATCATCACAAGATCAACCGTATTAATCGCCGTCTGCGTCACCATGCCGACGACCACGGGCAGGCCCAGCGAAACGATGCGCTTCGCCAACACCCACTCGATTCGCCACCACGGCCCACCGTTGCCGCTTTGGGGAACTTGCATATAGGGATTTGCCATGTGAGGTCATTGTGATCGAATTCTCTCGCCCCGCCAACCAGTACCACGGATTAAACGGATTTAGGATTGTGGGATAAGCAGTTTGACAAGGAGGGGCACGACAATAACATAATGGGGGAGGGTCCGGGGATGGGTCGTGCTTTATCTTGCAAAGGCTGGTGGACAATCCCCTTGCTGTGGCTGCTGCTGCCGCAGCTCGCGTGCACGAAACCCTCGGAGGCCCCCGCCGCACAGGAGCAACCCGCCCCCAAAGGCCTCAAATGGGTTCTGGCAAAGGGAAGACAGCCCGCCGCCATTGCCGTGGTCGTCCACGGACTGGGAGCTCCCAAGTCCATGGATCAAGTTGTTTGGCAGTTGACACAAGGATGGCAAGCCGCCGACGTGCTGCAAGTGACTCTCGCGGGCCATGAAGGGGGACCCCAAGGCCCCCCCGATGAACAAGGAAAGATATGGCTGCGGCAATTGCAAGAGGCGTGTCAACAAGCCAAACAGCGGGCCGGTAATCAACTGGAGCTGTGGTTTCTGGCACACTCACTCGGCGTGGCGCCCTGGGCGAACATGCTGCGGCAAGAAAACACCCGGGAGCCAACTATTCGGTTCCACAGAACGGTGTGGTTCGCACCGGCGGTCTCGCTCACACACCTACTGGAATCGTTGGCCCACATTGTCGATCTCATCTGGTTAAGAAACAACAGAAACGACATCGAAAAAATAGATCGGTTCTTTGGCTATATATTCCCCAAAAGAGAAGATAAGGGAACGATAGATTACAGAAAAATATTTAGTGGAGATTTCAACGAAGAACGCATGAAAGATCTCGGAGAAATTTTGAACAACCAAAAGTCGCTAAAAGATGAAAACCAGAGCATCCTACAGTGGGAAAGCATCAAAAGCGTCTTCCCCGCTGACTTACAAGCCGACTTAGAACCTATATTTACCCTCAAACCCGACTCTCAGAAATACCAAAAGTTAGGTCAAACGACTCGCGTGGGACTGCAAAACATGGGAGCCATTAGCAATGCCGTTGCCACAAGTCAAAAGGATGTTCGACTTAATCAATTTCCCGCGCTGCTAGTGGTGGACCCAGACGACTTGGTGGTCTCTAAAGTGGGCATGGCACAGCAAAAGCAAGCCAACGAATTCACCAACTGGCGTCTCGCCAACGCTCCGGCAACCGGGCACGGCAAAGTCACACACATGCGCGATCAGCCCGCCATACGAAAAATGGTCAAGGAGTTCCTGGGAATCCCAAAAGAAGTATCGGACGGTCAACCTGATAAAGATAGCTCCGTCCTGAGTGATAACGAAAAACGGACGGATGACAAAGCGATCTCCATGATCCGCGACAACCGAGGGAGGTTATGAGGCGGCATCTCGGGCCGCAAGCCACGGCCCTCTTGTTGCTGATCAGCACAGCGGGAGGCTGCGCGAAAAAAACAGCGGTCCCCGACAAAGAGCGCGAGGATCAGCCGGAGCAGGCACAACAAGAGAACGCGCCGTCACACCGGCTTGGCTCTATTCCTAAGAAAAAACAGCCCGAAGGGCTGTCGGAAAAAGATAAAACTTCGTTGCGGTGGTTTGATGAACTGATGGAGCTGGAGGACTACATTGTCGCCGCCATGGCGTGCCGCGAGATGGAAGACGGTACCCAGAAGAAAATGTGTACCGAACGTTTGAAGCAAACAGCCGACGAGCTAGAAAAAATCGGTAAAGACAAAGACGGCGATGCCTACCCCAGATACGTGACAGAACTGAGAAAACTGTTACAGGGCACGGAATCGGGTAAATCACAGCGTGATAGGAATCGTGCGACATTGAAAGCTTTTACGGATGGTGGCGGCAAGGTTGTTTACGGCGATACCGATCGACTCCTCACCGCGGCGAACAAATCCGACGCGCAATTCTCTCAGTTTGGCTGTGGCTACCGCTCCGTCAACTTTGCCATGCTGGTCCACCGAGACCGCGAGGTGAAAAATTACACGGACTTCGCTTTAACGCCCGCCAATCCACTGTGGAAATTGGAGCCGGACATTAAGGCTTCTTACACCCCTGTTGCTCTCTTCGCGGCCACCCAACAATTCTCTAAGTCCACAAGAACCTACTTTCTCTCCGACCGCCACCGTTTCTCCACCGTGCGCACGGGCCAAACAGCGGACAAGTTGGTCGAATACATCAACAATTCCAAATACACCAAAAACCACCTGAAAGCCGAACCGCGCGTACTTCCCCAAAGCGACGCCTCTCTAAAAGAGATCAAAAGCGCACTGGATGGTAACAGCATTGTCATTGCGCTCTATTTTTATGAATTGTTTTCCGGTTGGCACTATTACCCTCTCGTCGGCTACAAAGAGAAAGCCGTGGGCGCCGACCCAAACCCGCCCCAACAGATCACCGAGTTCCTGGCGTGGAACACCGGCGATGCAACCTTCGTTCTCCTTGAGACAAATAAAGACAATGGGATGCAAAAATTCATGCGCCTGGTGGAGCAGAAGGCGGAAAAGTCGGGCGGGCAAGAGCTTGGGCCGACACAAGTCGAAGATTTGCTAAACAGAAACGGATACAAATTAGACAAAGAAAAAATGCACTTCATCGTGCTGTCTAAATAAAACTCGGATTCGTGGGATTTGACGGATGGTCGGATGGGCCGTGATCAAAGCGGCGTCGAGCCGCCGCAATCCAAAACGCCATCGCTCTCAACCAACGCGATAAAATCCTCGACAAACCCGTCGATATGCCCCTGCAGACGCACTAGGCGCCCGTAGAGCACGCTGTAGCCCACCGTGGCGGGGATGGCGACAAACAGACCGGCGGCGGTGGCGATCAAGGCCTCGGCGATACCGGGCGCGACGGCGGCTAAGTGTGTCACGCCTTGCTGCCCGATTTGGCCAAGGGCATGAATCATGCCCACCACCGTGCCAAACAATCCTATGAACGGGGCCGTGGAACCCATGGTCGCCAAGGCGGGCACGGCGCGCTGTAGACGGTTCATCTCCGTAGCCGCGGCCGCGCGCAGGGCAGAGCGAAAGCGCGTCATGTCACACCCTCGCAAACCCCGCCCAGCGCCGCGCGCGGATTCACGAATGCTCAACAATTCCTGGTACCCCGCCACGAACAACCGTGCCGTCGGTCCGTCCAAGCTTCCGCGCCGCGCGCGCTCAAAGACAAGCTCCAGCCCGCTTAGCCGCCAAAAGGTGTCATGGAACCGCCCACAGGCATCTTCCGCGTTGCGCAACAAGCGCACCTTGGCGAAAATGACCGTCCAACTCAATACGGAAAGCGCCACGAGCAACAGCAGCACGGCCACGGCCACCGGGCCCATCTGCCCCATCAATCCCCACAAATTCATTGCTCTACTCCCACGGCGGTCTCTTGCCACGGCGTGGTGCGATAACCAACCACCAGCGCCCCTTATCGTAACATTGGATCCATGGCATGATCAGGCTGTCTCAAAACGTCGCGAGGGAAAAGCGTGTCCATGCCAAAGCGTATCGCCTGGCCTCAGCTCATGGTCGCCTTAACGCTAACGGCCATGTTGGGGTGGTTGTGGTCCGACCGACTCGACGGTTTGTTCTACCACTTCTCGCGGAACAAGCTGGTTGACGTGGGCAGCGTGCTCAAAACGAGCAGAGACCGCTACACCGACCTAGCGGGGAAATACATCCAACTCAACGGCGTGCTGGGATCCAGAGCGGCCAACATGTCGGGCCTACACCCTAACTCCCTGCGCATCGACGCGGTGCAGATCAGGCAGATGATGGGCAGCCCCGTGTTCGTTCTCTTTAACCCCACCAACCACCCCGACTACCAAAAGGCATTCATGCAAGTGACCGTTCGCGGGCGGCTGATCCGGCTGGATCCCAAGGGACCGCTCAAACAGCTCCATGCGTTTTTTCAGCGACACAGCAGGCGCATGCCCGACCAAGCCTACGTGCTGCTGGCCGACGAGCAACCATGGAGCGGGTTTGGTTGGCGCTATCCCCCAGGACTCTTAGTGAGTCTGCTGCTGATCATGTTCAGCTTCATGCGGGCGTTGCGGTGATCGACACACGTCTCAGCCAAGAAAAAATTCTCTAAACGGAATGTTAAGAAACCAACAAAGGAATTTCTCATCTTCAACCGAGTGATTCATTTTGTGTTATATTACATAAGTGATGGTTGTATTTTACCTGACAGAGTCAGGAAGGAATCCGGTGATGGAATTCGTAAGACAGTGCTCATCAAAAATTCGATCGGATTTCGCGGAAGCCGTTTCTTTGCTGGATGCCGGCGAGAAACTGCTCATGCCCCAAAGCCGCAGCTTAGCTAACATCTACCCCGGCTTACATGAACTACGGCTGCGCGACCACGCAGGTCAAGCGCGAGTGTTCTACTATATTAAGAAAGGAGACGCAATCTACATGATACACGCATTCGCCAAAAAAACGCAGCGCTTGCCCAAACAAGAAATTCAGGTGACGCTCAAACGCATGCGGAGGATATAGCAATGCCCTGGAAAAAGATGACGCCGCGACAGGTAGCCCGAGAACTGAACGTGGACTACAAGCATGTTCAAGAAAAGCAAAAGCTTATGATGCTGATCGCGCACGCGCGCAAACGCAAACGGCTTTCTCAAGCGGCTTTGGCCCAATGTTTAGGGATGACCCAGGATCGCATCGCTCAAATTGAGTCCGGCATGGGAACCCGACGTGTGACCTTCGATGTATTGCTGCGCATTTTGGCGGCATTGGGTTATGACTACGAAGTGCTTACGCACGCGGCCGCGTGAACAACAACAAAACGCCACGCGCGCAATCACCCAAACGCTTGGCGATAATCGATCGCTTCGACGACCGCGTCCGAGGGCTGCGGCGCAACGCTCCGCGAATCATCGCCGGCGGCGAAAAAGGCACGTGCGGCTTGAACAATCCCCGGCAAGTTCTCTAGCTGCATAATGCGTTGGCGAAACAAACTCGCGCCCCGCAACCCCGTGGAATACCACACCAGGTGCGTGCGGAACGCCCGCAAGGCCCGTATCAACACCTGCTCCCGGGTCGTTCGTGGATCGGCCTGACGTTGGTGCACCAGGCGGTGCAACGCGATGTGATCCCGCAGATGGCCCAATACCACCGGCAGCCGTTGTGGACCCGCCGGGCGACCATCGCCCGCGGTGGGATCTCTTTGCTTGAGCTGTTGGAAAATCCACGGGTTGCCCAAGGCACCGCGACCGATCATCACGCCGTCACAGCCCGTGCGGGCTTGCATGGCATGGGCGTCGGCCACGGTTACCACATCGCCGTTGCCAATGACGGGAATGCGCACCGCCTGCTTAACTCGGCCGATCAAATCCCAGTCCGCCGTGCCGCTGTAGCCCTGAGCGCGGGTCCGCGCGTGCAAGGCCACCGCTTGGCAACCCGCTTGTTGCAGCGCTTGGGCCATCTCCACGCAGTTGATGTGGTCCGCGTCCCACCCCGCGCGCAGTTTGGCCGTGACAGCCACCTCGGGCGGCACAGCGCGACGAATAGCCGCCACCACGTCGGCGGCCCGCGCCGTGTCGCACAGCAACGCGGAACCGGCGCCGGTTTTGGTCACCTTGCGCACCGGACAGCCCATGTTGATATCGATAATGTCCGCGCCCTCGTCGACACACGCCCGCGCCGCTTGAGCCATGACCGCCGGATCGCCCCCAAACAGCTGCACGCAATGGGGTGTTTCACGTGCAACGTCGCGGATCAGGTAATGCA
>JBCCEG010000002.1:0-18948 GCA_039030455.1 Myxococcota bacterium
GACCGGCCGGATTCCACGTCTTGCCCCATCGCTGGGTCGTCGAAAGAACATTCGCTTGGATCTCCAAGTATCGAAGAATGAGCAAGGATTACGAGGCCCTTGCTCAAACCTCCCGCGCCGCTATCTTCCTCGTTTTACTTAGAACTATAATCGCTAAAATTTACTACAAAAACTTATTTTGAAAACAGGCTCTAAGATGACCCCGCCGCTCGCGGCGGGGAATCCACTAGATTGATGAGGATTGCGGCCATGGCCGGTTTGGATAAAGCGTCCGTGGTCTCATCCTGTGCATCCCGATCCTCTTGCTGTATCCTGCACAGACAATATGGATGAGAACGCGAACCCCGATGGTGCGATGAAATCATCCCCCAATCAACAGCGGGAAAATTGGGGGTCCCGCCTGGGATTCATCTTGGCCGCCGCCGGCTCCGCCATCGGCATGGGAGCCTTGTGGAAACTGCCTTACACCATTGGACAAAACGGCGGCGGGGCGTTCATCCCCTTGTTTTTTCTCCTTAGCCTGGTGGTGGGGGTTCCCCTGTTCATGGCGGAGCTGTTAGTGGGCCGCGCGGGTCGGCGCGGCACGGTGGGAGCGTTTGCCCGCCTCGCCCCCCCCGGTTCCATGTGGAACATCGGCGGATGGCCGGCGCTGGCGGCCGCGCTGCTAGCGTTGAGCTGGTACTGCGTGGTGGCCGGCTGGGGATTCCACTACCTGCTCATGACCTTGGCGGACGCTTTCAAGGACAAATCCCCCCGACAAGTGGGCGGTCTCTTCGATCTGTTCCGCGCGTGTGGCGAACTCAACGTGCTGTTTCAGGCCCTCTTTTTAACGTGCACGGCAGTGGTTGTGGCAAGAGGCTTGTCTAGCGGCATTGAACGGATGAGCCGTCTCATGACATCGGGCCTGTTTATCATGCTGGTGGGGCTGACCCTTTACGGCGCCACGCTGCCGGGCTTTGGTCCGGCCATGCGCTATGTCTTCACGCCGGATTGGACCGCGCTTACCCCTCAAGCCATGCTGCAAGCCTTGGGACTGGCTCTGTTTACCCTCAGCCTGGGGCACGGGCCAATCATCACCTACGGCAGCTACATGAGCACCCACGAGAGCATTCCGTATACCTCGCTGCTGGTGAGTCTGGCGAACTTCGCGGCCGTCATTCTCATTCCCTTGGCCATTTTCCCTTTTGTCTTCTCGTTCGGCTTCGCACCGCGAGAGGGGGCGGGCATCCTGTTCAAAACACTCCCATTCGTGTTCGAGCAACTCCCCGGATCGTTGCTGCTGTCGGGGCTGTTTTTTACCTTGTTTCTGTTCGCGGCGCTCACGTCGTCCATTGCCATTCTCGAGGTGCCGGTGACCAATTTGATGGACACACGAAACTGGTCGCGCGGCCGCAGTGTTTTGGTCTCGTGCGTGCTGGTGTTTATTTTGGGGCTGCCCACGGCGCTGGACGAATCAGGGGGACTGTTTGGCATGTGGCTAGACCTTTACGGCGTCAACTTTTTAGACACGTGCAACATTCTTGTTGACTGGCTGGTCACCCTGGCCGCGCTCATCACCGCCCTATTCGTGGGGTGGGGCCTGCCCGAGCATGTACGCGGCGAGGGATTTTGCGCCGGATCGCCCCGAGGCAAAAGCCTGTACCGGCCCTGGCTGTGGTGCATGCGCCTGGTGGTTCCCATCAGCATTGCGCTGATTGTGGCCCAGCGCACCGGCCTGCTAAGTTCACCGGCATGACCCCTCAAACGTTAATCCTCGTGGGAGCCGCCGCCGGCGTGATCACCGGCATTGCGGGCGAGCCCACATTACTGGGAGCGGCCGACACCGTCACCACCCTGTTCATCCGACTGCTGCGGCTGGTTAGCCTACCGCTCATCTTCTTCTCGTTGCTTTCTACCCTCACGGGCATGGGCAGCCTGCGGACCGTTAAACGCCTGGGCGGGCTGGTGCTGCGCTACACCCTGCTCACCACCGTGATCGCCGCTTGCATCGCCTTGGGGCTGTTTCTTACCATTGCTCCAAGTCAACCCGCGTCGGATTTTATCGGGCTTGCGTCTTCCGCCCCTCGGAGCGTTGCGATTCCACCGGAACCTCTGGGTGCAAGCCCACGCAGTGGGGGGTACTGGGGGTATGTGATGGAGATCGTCCCAGGCGACTTTGTCACGCCGTTTCTCAAAGGCAACGTGATGAGCGTGCTGTTGTTGGCCACCTTGCTGAGTCTGGCGGTGCTGGGGCTGCCGCGAGAGCGTCGTAAACGACTCCATACCCTCTTCGACGATCTGTTTAGCGCCGTTATGGGGTTGACAGCGATCATTTTAAAACTTTTGCCCTTGGCGGTGTGGGCCTTCGTGGCTGACTTCTACACACAACTTGGGCACCGGACGTTGGGCAGCCTGGCGCTCTACCTGCTGTGCGTGGTGGCGGCCAACATTTTGCAAGCGGGGGTGGTGCTGCCGCTGCTGCTGCTGCGCAAGGGTTTCTCGCCGTTGCGCGCATTCCGGTGCATGCTGCCCGCGCTCACGGTCGCCTTTTTCGCCAAGTCGTCTAGCGCCGCGCTGCCCGCGGCCATTCAGAGTGCCGAGACGCGGCTGGGCCTGCCTAAATCCGTGACGCGATTCAGCTTTCCGCTCTGCACCACCATCAACATGAACGCCTGCGCCGCCTTCATCTTGATTACCGTTCTGTTCGTCTCCATGCACCACGGGGTGACATATTCAAGCTGGGAGCTGGTTGGGTGGGTGTTTATCGCCACACTGGCGGCCGTGGGCAATGCCGGTGTTCCCATGGGGTGTTATCTGCTCGCCAGCGCCATTTTGGCGAGTTTACACATCCCCCTGCATTTAATGGGCGTCATTCTGCCGTTTTACGCCTTGATCGACATGCTGGAAAGCGCCATTAACGTGTGGTCGGACGCCTGCGTATCCTGCGCCGTCGCCGCGGATTTGCAAAAGCAGGACGAGAACACGGATGACACATCCGAATCAACCCCGTGAATCTTGACCAGGATTCATGGGATTGGCACGGATGGTCGGATGTCGGAGAGTGGATTCCCGCCCCTGCTCGGGGGGCAGGGGTGACAAGCTTTCGGGACCTTAGTATGTGAGGCAAGATTCCGCTTTGCTTGACAGTCCGACCCGCCCGAGACTATGGTAGCGCTTGAGTGTTGGGAGGAAACAGCGTGATGCGAACGCCAATGTCTAATCACAATATGATCAATCGCCAATGGCATGTGATCGACGCCAAGGATGCCGTGTTAGGCCGCTTGGCAACCAAGGCAGCGTGTCTGCTGCGCGGCAAGCACAAACCGACCTTTGTCCCACACGAAGACACGGGCGATTTTGTGGTGGTGATCAATGCTGAGCACGTGCGCGTGACCGGTAACAAAGAGGCCGACAAACGCTACTGGCGACATTCAGGATACCCCGGCAGCGAGCGAGCTGTGACTGTTGCTAAACTGCGTGAGCAGTTCCCACAGCGGTTGGTCCGGCATGCCATTGCAGGCATGCTGCCCAAAGGGACCCTGGGGCGCCAAACGTTGAAAAAACTCAAGGTTTATGCGCAAGGACATCATCCTCACCAATCGCAACAGCCCCAAGGCATTACCCTTAACTAATTTAAAAAAGGAACAGGCACAATGGCAACTAGTTCACGGCACTATGCAACAGGTCGGCGCAAGGTGGCCGCGGCTCGCGTTTGGGTTAGTCAAGGCAAAGGTGCCGTGCGGGTAAACGCGCGGCCTTTGCAAGATTATTTTCCCCGTGAAGCATGGTGCAAGCTGGTGGAGCAGCCCTTGGAGGCAACCGGCTTAAAGGGTCAACTTGATATACGAGCCACCGTGCGCGGCGGCGGCTTGTCGGGGCAGGCCGGGGCTGTCCGTCACGGGATTTCTCGCGCGCTTGTGCGTCATAATAGCGAGCTGCGCGCCGTGCTCAAGCAAGGTGGCTTTTTGACACGCGACGACCGCATGGTCGAGCGGAAAAAGTATGGCCAACCTGGAGCCCGCAAGAACTTCCAATACTCGAAGCGGTAACACTAATACCGCAGATCACAGGATTGGCACGGATGGTCGGATGTCGGACAGTGGATTCCCGCCCCTGCCTGTGCCTAAACTTTGGACACAAATCTGTTGTCATCTCATACCAATTCGCAGAAATAACGACACCTTCCTGTCATTCCCGCGAAAGGGAATTTCCAAAAACCCATAGAATCCGTTCTTCGGCACTTTTTCAATCTAGTGGATTCCCCGCCGCTCGCGGCGGGGGTCCCCAAAAAGTACCGGAACGACAGCGAGGACAGGGCCCCGAAAAAGTATCGCAGCAAAGCGAGAACTTTTTTGGGAAAAGAACACTTTGTGGGGCAAAGCGAAGCGAAAACTTTTTGGGGTTGAATGGATTCGGGGCTTTCGCGGGAATGACAAAAAGAGTCGCTGCGCTCGTCAGGATGACAAAATGGAGCCGACGTCACCTGATACCGTCCCCGCCGGACTTTTTTGAAAATCCCCCCGCACGGGAATGTCAGCGGCGGTCTCGCTTAAAGCTGCAGCGCGGGCTTTTCTTCCTCTTCCGGTGAAGAAATTTCTTCAGGCCTTATGCCTAGGTTGCCCAAACGATCCTTGGCTCTTTCGGAAAAACGAATGGCGGCATGACCTCCACCCGCGTCGTACAGCTCCAGCCAGTGCTCGTGCAGCAATTCGTCTAACACAACATGGCGCGCTTGTGGCGTGGGGTCTAAATGGGCCGAACGCCATTTATTGATAAAGTACCCCATCCCGATAAATCCCCCTTCGAACTTTCTGCGCGCTTGGATAAGCTCGGACATAAATCCGTCGTACCGTTCCTCGCCGGTAACGGGAAGAATAGCCGCCAACCCCGCATCGCCTTCTTTGGCATCTAGCCCATGCTCAAAGACGGTTATCCCCGCAAGCAGGTCAATGTGGTCAAATGCAACCGCGCGCAGGCGCTTACTCATGCCCGATCCACCCCAGCTGACAACGAAAGCTCGTTTCCCCATGGCCTGCACACTCCGCAGAGCGGGCGCGTAGTCCGCGTCGCCCGTCATCACAAGGACCACATCGTAAGCGTCGACAGCGGCTTGCTGCAGCAAATGCGCCACCAACGCCACGTCAACCTCTTTATCCGACGAAAACGCATTCTCTTGGCCACAGTGGTCGCAGGGACTCACACCCGTCTTGCGCGGCAACCGATGCACAAAAAACCCGGGTTGATATTCCAGCATTTGCAAAAATCGTTGGAGACGCGCGGCGGAGGAGTCCTCGCGATCCTCTCCCTCATCGATAAGAGCCGTGTAGTAATGCACCCCGATAAGAGCATTCCCCATTGCTCGCCGCACAAGCCACTGCGCCATTTTGGCAAAGTCCACTTGACAACCCCGCCCCATCTCACGCCAACCGGCATAGAATGTTTTGCCGTTTACGAATACAGCGACACGCGTCTCTGTTGACTGACCCATGATTTTCTCCCTATTCCAAAAAGTTTTCTCCACCCACAAACCACGGCTTCGCTTCTCTTAGGTGGAATAACCCCCTGTGGGCAATGCCGCGGCAGCGCCGCGGAATTATCGTGCTTACACCCATGAGCATAACAAACCTTTTGCAAGAAATCCTAGCCCCGAGGCCAAACGCATTTAGAGAGCATGCCTCGATGGACTTCTACACGAAAAAATGGTTTTGTACCGCTTCTTTTAAAAGATATCCGTTGTTACTCTATGTCATCCAAATCCCGCACTCTTGTGTCCGAAGTTCAAACGGGGAGGGGGAGTTCACATCGCGGCATTTCGCGCGGCGGGTCTGGAGATGCAACGCATTGCGTCTCAATCAACTTCCTCTGGACGCCGTCGCAACGCGGCGTTTACCATAAAACCCTATGCAAGCCCCATGGTCTTTTTGGTTCTTCCGGCTGCTCACCGGCGTCATCCTTTTGCGCCTGCTGGTGGAAGCCGGACTCGAGCTCATCAACATGCGTCACCTACGCCGCGGCGCCGGCAACGTCCCCCAACCTTTGCGGCAACACCTATCCCCTCGCACGCATCGCAAAACCGCTGCCTACGGCATCGCCGCGGGGCGATGGCACCTGTGCGTCTTGCCGGCGCAACTAGCCATTGCGGCGGCATTCATTTTCACCGGCATCTTCGACAACATTGACCAATGGCTCACCCACCTAGCACCCAAGCAGCCGCTGACACGAAGTGCGTTTTACCCCTTTATCATCGTTGGCCTCAACTCCATGCTGCTGCAACCGCTGGAGCTTTACCGCCTTTTTGTGGTGGAGCAACGCTTTGGTTTTAACCGAACAAGCTTGCGCACCTACGTGATCGATCGCTTGAAAAGCGCCTTGCTGCTTCTGCTACTTGGGTGGCCCGTAGCGATTTTGTTGCTCTGGCTGATCGAGCATGCCCCTACAACGTGGTGGTTGGCTGGTTGGGGAGTGGTCACCTCGTTGCAAATCGCGCTCATCACCGCGCTACCCACGCTGATGCGCGTGTTCTACCAGTTGACACCGTTGCGAGAAGGCCCGCTCAAGCAACGGCTCCTACAGCTCGCGCGCACGCACAAAATTCCGGTTTGCGACATCGTGGTGATGAACGGTTCCAGCCGCTCGAATCACTCCAACGCCTTCTTCACGGGCCTTGGCCGCACGAGGCGAATTGTGCTGTTCGACACATTGCTGGCTCGCATGGACCACGATGAAATCGTGGCCGTGGTCGCGCACGAAATGGGTCACGATGCCGCGCGAGACGTCACTGCCGGACTCCGCCTTTGGGCCCTGCTTTACTTGATCGCCTTCGGTGCTTTGGCCTTTTGCCTCAACCAACCTTCTTTTTTCCACGCACTGGGGTGCCGCGGCACCGGCGCCCATATCGGCCTGGTGTTGTTTGGCTGGTTCGCCCCTATGTTTCTGTTCCCCCTCAAACCCCTGCACAATTTCCTGTCCCGGCGACAAGAATACGCGGCCGACCGCTTTTCCGTCCGGATCACAAAGGACCCCGACTCCCTCATTCGCGCCCTTTTTCAGCTGGCCAAGGATAATCTGAGCAATCCCCAGCCTCATCCGCTCTACCTGGCCTATCACCACTCGCACCCAACTGCCTTGCAACGCGTGCACGCTATCGCGGGAATTTGCCCGTAAGCAAGGATCGGCCGCCCCAAACCAGGGTTCATAGGATGAGTCGGATGGCCGGATAAAGGGAAGTTGGTAAGGGGCCTGATCTGGTTTGTGGTACTAGGGCTTGACAACCCCCAACTGCACCCATACAATAGTAATCATGATTGCTCTATGTTGGAGTCAATAGCTAAAGTCCGTGAGGCCCAGGCGTCGATCGGACGAGGAGTGAATGGTTATGGAAAGAAAGAGTAGCAGTAAGAAACGTTCGCTGGTGTCGTTTAAAGACTGCCAGATTGCCTACCTGCTGGAAGGCGTCACCGGTCTTAAGCGATTGGTACAAGGGAGAAAAAACGCCGGTCCTATCTTGCGTCGCACGCTCAAGGAGCTGCGGGAAGCAGGCCGCAAGACCGACGCGCTGGAAAAGTTCATCGCCGAGACCTACCCGGCGGGAACGCGGGGCCGCTCTAGCCCAATGGTGTGGCAAAAGCGTCGCTATAAAGCGCAGCAGCTGAGCGAAGGAGACGCCTTTTTGCGTCTTCCCCTGGGGCCGCTAGGCACCCTCAAGGGCGACCTTGTCACGGTCAGCTTCGAGCCCAACCGCATTGTCGTGCAAAGCAACGGCGCTTCGGACGACTAAACGTCCCGAATAAAAACCAAATCCCAGCTGCCCGCAACGAGTCACCCTCGTTCTCGGGCGGTTTTGGGAAACCGAGCCGCCCGCGAGGGCGGTTTTTTTTGGTTGCGCATCACATGTAGAGACGCGATTAATCGCGTCTCTACGATTCACGACCACAAGGAAAGCAGCACCAAGCCGGGGGGGGGGTGCGCCGCACACCAAGGCACTGCGCGCATTGCTTTGCCTAAACGGCTTTGCGCTACCATGCATGGAGACGAAAAAAAGCGAGGCTCCCTTAAAATAACCCTCATGATGTACCTCTTGCCTCCGTTCGGCGAAGCCGGTTGGACGTTCTACCTGCTCAACAGTCCCCTGATCAGGGCTCTGTTAGCGGCGGCGACTGCTTTGATCACGTGCTTGCTGCTAGGATCATGGGCCATCGCCAAACTCCAAGCGCTGCGCCTCAAACAAACCGTGCGCGACGACGGGCCGCGAACACACTTGGCCAAACAGGGAACACCCACCATGGGCGGACTGTTAGTGCTTGGTTGCATCACACTCGCCTGTCTGGTGTGGGCTGATCCGGCTTGCGGGAGCGTCTGGTTAATGATGATCGTCATCGTTGGCTTCGGCGCGGTGGGTCTCTATGACGATTTCCAAAAGATTCGCCGCCAAAATACCCGCGGACTCTCCGCGCGCGGCAAGCTGATCTGGATGTTTGGCATTGGCGGATTGGCCGTCTTCGCTCACGCGGCGGGGTTTTCCGGCATCCCCTTCGCCACCCACCTCACCATCCCCTTGATGCCTGCTCCATACGCCCGCCTAGAACTCCCCCTGTGGCTTTACTTGCCGTTCGCGTTGACACTGCTGGTGGGAACCGCCAACGCGGTCAACCTGACCGACGGACTGGACGGGTTGGCCGTCGGCACCATTTTTGTCGGCGCATGCGCGTTTTTGGTGCTGACGCAAACCGCGTCCGTATCGGGCGGCAACGCGGTGGCTGACGCCTCTTTGACAAATGGATCGCGGATCGCGGAACTGGCGGTTCCCTGCGGCGCTATCGTGGGAGCCTGCTTGGGTTTCTTCAAATACAACCGCCACCCCGCCCGCGTCTTCTTGGGTGACGTGGGCTCTCTTGCGCTAGGCGGCGCACTGGGACTTCTGCCTATCCTCACCAAGCACGAGCTGCTAACCGCTATTCTCCACGGCGTTTTTCTGGCCGAAGCGCTGAGTGTGATGGCACAGGTGGCCGCGTTTAAACTCACCGGCAAACGCGTGTTGCGCATGGCTCCGCTGCACCATCATCTTGAGTTGTCAGGCTGGCCCGAGACACGTGTTGTCACGTGTTTATGGGCTGTTAGCGCTTTGCTGGCCGCCTTGGCGCTGCTCTCCACACTGCTACATTAACGCGGCGCCGTTTCCCCTTCTTGCGTTGCAGTGCGGCCCTGAGAGTGCACCAGCTCCAAAACGCGGTGTGTCTCGTGCTGCAACCGCAACACCAAGTCCTGGGCTCGGCTCAACAAAAAGCGATGGGCGATCAAGCAGCCAATGCCTAGCACCAAACCCAAGGCAGTACTCAATAAAGCCTCCCAAATACCCTCGGCCATATCCAGCGGCCCCGTAAAACCTTGCTGCGCAATGCCGTGAAACGCCTTGATCATCCCAAGCACCGTGCCCAAAATCCCCAACAACGGCGCGATGGAAGCCACCGTGCCAAGCACCGGCAGCCGCCGTTGCAGGAGCGCGACCACCTGACTCCCCTGCTCGTCGAGCGTCGCTTGCACAAGTTCTAGCGGTTGATCGGCACGCTGCAAAACATGGTTGTAAAGCGCGGCAAGCGGGCCGCGGCCGGCACGACACAATTGCCGTGCCCGAGGAATCTTGCCCGCCAGGACAAGGGCGTTGACATGCCGGACCAACGCCGGCGGCACAATCTTGGCGCGTCGCAACACAAACAAACGCTCGAAAAAAACACCCAGCGCCAACACGGAAGCAACCAGCAGAGCATAAACAGACACCCCGCCGTGAGTAAGGATAAAGGGAAGTTGCATGTTTCTTTCTCCCAAACAATGCTTCTACAATTTATAATATAATCATTACCACCCGTCGGTCAACCGTTCGATCCGGATAGGGTTGCCCCGGCATCGCCAAAGGGCAGGGATAGGCAACGAACAACTGGAAATAGCTTCTTCGTGTACAACGAGGCAAGCCCACGCTGCAAACGGCATGGTTGAGCGGAACGGGCATCGGTGCTAGCGTGCTTGCGGATGGAAAAACACGTTCACAACACCGCGAATTCTCTCAAGGCAAGAGAGATAACGGCTGATAAAAAGAAAAGCCCGTCGTCTGAAACACAAAAAAACATCACATTCTTGAAGGACTTTTTTGAATATGGCATCCCCCTCTCCACGGTGTTTCCGGCAATTTCCGGCGTCGGCTTTTACACGACGTTCATTTCTCTTTATTTCGAGGATCTCGGTTACAACAAAATTTCCATTGGCATCATTCAAGCCGCCTACTTTCTGGGTCTGTTGCTGGGAGCATGGAAATGCGAGCAGTTGGTACGCCGCGTGGGACACATTCAAATCTTGGCGGCTTCGGGCAGTTTTCTGGCGGCAACCACCCTGATCCAAGCCCTGACCACGCCGCTTGCCCGTGAACGATCGATCACCCAGCCAAGAACAGGACCGCTCAAAGCGCTCTAGATGGGCGAGAATGCCCTCCAGATAGCTCGCGGTGGTTTCGGCTTGCACGAAGCGGGCGTAGAGGATCCTGCCGGTGGCGTCGTCGACAAAGTTGATGAGAGCGCACCTGGGCGCTCGATCCTCCAGCCAGGCGTACGGGGAGCCGTCGACTTGGACCAACTCGCCGAATTGGGGACGGCGTTGCCGGATCTGGAAGACCATGGAGGGCCTTGCGTTTTCTTCCCTTCTAGCAGCCTTCGGCCATCATCCACTTGCGGAAGGTTCCTTGGAGATTTTGATGTAGTGGAGTTCGGCGAGTTTCTCGCACGCCAAGGTGGGTCCGAAGTCGCTATACCGATCGCGAATGAGTTGCACAACCCGTTGGCGGATGTCCCGGGGATGCGGTTGTTGCCGGGCTTGCCGCGTCGTTTGGAAACCAGGGCTTCTCGTCCGCGGTGACGCAGGGCGTTCGTCAGGCGTTTGGGGGTAAATTTGCCTTAACGGGCGTTGTGTGGGAGAGTGGAAATTGGCGAGGAGGCGCGTGGAAGGGTAAATGGACCATCATTTTTCCTGGTACCAACTAGTGCCCGGTTACTCCCAGCTGCATGACTACGCGCAAGAGAACCTAGCCCATACAGTTCTGTTCAACGGCGGGTTGTTGCCTGAAACAGGCGTGATCAACACCGTGCATCACCTGGTGGCGGGTGCGCTGGTGCTGATTTTTCTCATGGTGCTGTCTGTCGTCGCGCGAGGGCAAATGCGTGACCTTGAGAACGTGATCATCCCTTCTAGACGCTTCACCGTGCTCACGTTCTTCGAGCTGTTCGTCGAAGGGTTGTGCACCATCATGCAAGATATCATCGGCCCCGACTACCGGCGCCATGTCCCGTTCGTGGCAACGCTGGGGCTCTATATCCTGTTCTCCAATCTGCTGGGACTCATCCCAGGCTTTCTGCCGCCTACCGACAATCTCAACACCACGCTGGCCTGCGGCCTGGCGGTCTTTGTTTACTTCAACTACCACGGCCTGCGCGTTCACGGCGTCGGGCATTTGACCCATCTTGCCAATCCCATTGGAACATGGTGGGGATGGTTCTTGGCACCGCTGCTGTTCCCCGTGGAATGTGTCGGTTTGCTGGTACGCCCGCTATCACTAGGCATTCGACTGGCCGGCAACATGATCGGCGACCATAAAGTGCTGCTGGTTTTCGCGGGGTTGATGCCCATCCTCGTGCCTTTGCCTTTTTTTGCCTTGGGGTTGCTGGTGTCGGTAATCCAAACAGCCGTCTTTTGCTTGCTCACGTGTGTGTACATCGCCTTGCATACGCAAGAGGTGGAGCACTAAAATGAGCAAGCAAGAGGAGTCAAGGAAAAAACAAAGCACCCGGATTCATGGGATTGGCACGGATTGTCGGATGAATGGTTGGGACGAAACGCACAAGTTGGCCCCTTCATCTCCACTGTCGGACATCCGACCATCCGTGCCAATCCTGTGATCCGTGGTAAAAGGAGCAACAAACAATGAAACGATGGACAAATGGGATAGCGGTCTTGGCGCTTTATACGCTGTCGACATCGGCGTTCGCCGCCGGAGAAAGCAACGTCCACAACGGCTGGTACGCGGTCGCGGCCGCCTTGGCGATCGGCCTGCCCGCCTTCGCCGGAGCGCTGGCGCAGGGTCGAACCGCCGCTGCGGCGCTAGAGGGCATCGCCCGCAACCCCAATGCCTCGAACAAGGTGTTCGTGCCCATGATCTTGGGCATGGCTCTCATCGAGTCCCTAGTGCTGT
This sequence comes from Myxococcota bacterium, assembly GCA_039030455.1. Taxonomy (GTDB): domain Bacteria; phylum Myxococcota; class UBA727; order UBA727; family JABDBI01; genus JBCCEG01. The sequence continues at coordinate 12,209 of JBCCEG010000002.1, forward strand.
TCGGCTTGATCACGGCGTTCATGCTGTCGTCGAACATTCACTGACACTCATGATCATTCCCTGCCCCTGCGGGGGCAGGGGTGACAACCTTTCGCGGGAATGACAAGGTAGGAAACGCTTGAATTCTTAAATCTGTGTTCACAATCCTGTAATCCGCGGTACTACGGCTCCCGAGCCTGCTGGTGCAGTTCGTGCAACGCCACCGTGTCTTCCCATAAAGCGCGGACGTCGGCGGGAGCACCCTCGGCAGCCTGGGCCCGTCGTTTTTGCTCGTTTTGCCGTCGCCGCTGCTGAACCGCCGCCCGTGCGTGCCACTGCCGCAAGATGGATTGCGCCTCGTCAAGCGTGAGGGAGGATTTGTCGCGCCGAACCCGCAGCAACAACGGCAGCAGAGGAGAATCGGCCGCGATGGGTAGCCGCTTCAACACGTCGTGTGGATCGGCATCTTGCTCTTGCGCAAGCCGACAGGCAACTTCACGCACGAATTGTCGTAACAGAGGATGCGTTTGCTCTAACAGGGCATCCCGACATTGCAAGGCCAATTGAGGGTAGGCCAACACCAACCGCAACAACAGGGACTGCGTCCCCTCTTGTTTGCTTAAGGATTCCGCGCCGACGGGGCGTAATGGCTTCCCAGCCGCGCCGCGATCGCCTGGATCCCCGCTTTCGCGGGGATGACAAGGGAGAGCGCGACAGCCGGTGGATTTGTCATTCCCGCCCCCGCCTTCCCTTCCCTGGAAAGTTCTCGCAGAGCTCGATACTTTCCAGGGGCCCTGGTCGCGAGGACAGGCTCCGGCGGGGCCCCTTGGAGCAAAGCCCCGCAGGGGCCGGGAATCCACTCTCCGCGTCCCGCGAATCCCGTCACGCTTGAGAAAAGCCGCAACCTCTTGCCGCAAGATTGCCTCGTCTTCACCCAGCAGACTCGCCGCCAAGCGAACATACTGACGCACCAGCAGCGCCCGCGCGGGCGAAGCCAAAAAAGGCAGCAAAACATCTAACCGCCGCAGCCGTTGCGCCGGAGTCGGGGCGGGTTGCCGCGCCGCTTGCCGAATCAAGGTTTCCAAGGCGTCCGGCGCCTCGCGCAAAAGCGCGTCGAGCTGTTCGGCCTTGCCCGTCGCCCACCAATCGGCGGGGTCTCCTTGCGGCAGGGCGGCGTCGCGCACGCAAAACCCGGCCCGCAACAACAGCGGCAAAACCTTTTGGCCCGCGGTCCGGCCGGCGTCGTCGCCGTCTAGACAAAGAACAACCTCCTTGGCATAACGAGCCAACCTAGCCGCGTGCGCGGCGCTAAAGCTTGTTCCACCCGCGCAGACAGCCGCGTGCCCAAGCTCGCGCAGCGCGATGACATCAAAATAGCCTTCGGCGACCACGGCGGGCTTGCCCTGGCGCAACAAGGGCAGCGCTTGCGGCAATCCGTAGAGAAAGGCACTTTTTTGATAAAGCGGACTAGCGGGACTGTTGAGGTACTTGGGGCTTCGATCGGAAGATTGCAGGCTCCGCGCGGCGAATCCAACGATCCGGTCCCGCGCGTCGCGCAAGGCAATGGTGATACGCCCGCCAAAAAACGGCCGCGCGCCCCTGTCGGTCGCGCGCGCCAACCCGGCCCGCGCGGCTAATTGTTCCGAAATACCCTGCTGATGCAACCACGCCCCAAGCACGCGCGAATCGCTCGGGCAATACCCCAAGCTCCAGCGCCGCGCGTGTTCCGCCGACACCCCCCGGCCCCGTAGGGCCCCCAAGGGGGTTTGTCGGCTTAAATCTTGCGCGCCGATGCGGCTTGCAGGGGCACCGCGAGCGTTGTGATCGCCCCCTTTCAGTTGGCTGCTAAAAAACTCCTGCGCCCGTTTCAGCACGTCGCGTAGCTCCTGCGCGGCGTCATCCCGGGCACGCCGCGGCAGCGCGACACCGACTTCCCCGGCCAGCTGCTCCAAGACCTCGATAAACGGCTGTCCTGTTTGCCGCTGCAGAAACGCAAGGATGTCGCCGCCCGCGCCGCAACCAAAACATTTAAAAAATCCCTCTTGGGGATGCACGTAAAACGACGGGGTTTTCTCGCCGTGAAACGGACACAGGCCCACCAAGTTGCGCCCGCGCTTGCGCAAACGCACGTAACGCCCAATCACCCCGGCCACATCAACCCGCTCCTTCACCCGTTGCACGGGATTGCTGCCAAGCGTTTTGGTGAAGTCGGAGGTTTCGCTTGGCGACGCATGTGGCAAACAAGGGGGACCTCGCAAAGTATCTGAACGAAATGAAGAACTTTGCGGGGCAAAAAGGGAAGAAGAAACGTAGGAGGCCATGGCGAGATCTTACCGCGCGTGCTCGCGACACGCCATCACACACCAAAGCCGCTAGCGCGGCGCCCTAGCCGGCGGCGTCGGACTCGGCGGAGGGATTGGTGGCAGCAGTCCCCTCTTTGGCACCCTCGGGTTGTACGTTGCGAGACGTTTTGGCAAGCAAACCCCCTTGGGGGGCACTAGGGGGTAAAAAAGCGGGCTCTTGCGTCCGTTCGTGCAATTGCCGACAGACGAGCTCGCGCACCTCCCGTGCCCTGGTTTCGGCCAACCCCAAGGCAATCAACCGATCGGAAGTCCCACCGAGATAAATATCAATGAGATCATGGTAACCACCCTGGTAAAGCTGCTCGCGATCCTGCGACAAAAACTCGGGCTGCCGCAACACATCTAGGCTTGTGTCGGCCTTTTGGGCAAGTGCATCCGTGAGCCGATCGAGCACGAAGAGCAGCCGCGCGCGACCACGCGCCTGCCGCAACCTCTCTTCTTGCCGCTGCGTTTCCAGCCCGACCACTTGCCGGGCTTTTTCTTTCAAATCGGCGATGTTCTGGTCGTCAAAACCCGGCAACTGCTGCAAAAACGCATCTTGTGCCTCAATAACATCCGCCGCGTTGCGAATCCCATGATTGTAGAGCGCTTGCAAACTCAGCTGATTCAATCCCTCGATACGGCCCAGGGACTGAAACGCGACTTCCTGCTCCTGCGCTACCTTTGTCTCGGAGCTAATGTCTATTTTCCACCCGATGAGCTCCGAGCCGAGCCGAACGTTCTGGCCGCCGCGCCCAATCGCAAGGGACTGTTGATCATCGGGGACCACCACCTGCATGCAGCGTCGACCCTCATCGACCAAAACCCGCGTGATCTCGGCGGGAGCCAGCGCGTTGCATGCGAAACGAACTTCGTCTTGCGAAAACGGGACAATATCAATTTTTTCTCCCCGGAGCTCTTGCACCACCGCCTGAACACGCACCCCCTTCATTCCAACGCACGTTCCCACCGGGTCTACATCCGCGTCACGGGAGCGAACGGCGATCTTCGTGCGAAACCCCGCCTCGCGCGCCACGCCTTCAACGGCGACGATCCCCTCGGCGATCTCGGGAACCTCCTGTTCAAACAACTTGACCACCAAGTTGGCATGAGCGCGTGACAAAATAATTTGAGAACCCCTCGACGCCTCTAGCACATCGAGCACATAGGCCATGACGCGATCACCGACACGAACAACTTCGTTGTGCACCTGTTCGCTAGGTGGAACAATCGCCTCGGTACGACCTAGATCAACGACAATATTGCCCCGATCAATCCGCCGAACGGTCCCGGCGATAAGCTCCCCCTTGCGGTTGGCATACTCCTTGTAAATCACGGCACGCTCTGCTTCGCGCAGACGGTGAACAATCACCTGCCGCGCGTTCTGCGCGGCGATGCGCCCAAACTCGGCCGACTCAAGCTTAACGCCCAAATCCTCGCCAACAGCGCTTTCCGTCAACTCGGGATCCAGCTTGCGCGCGTCTTGCAAGCTGATCTCGCCCTCTCGACTCGACTCGCCCGCGACGATGCGTTTGAATTCATAGACCTCGACTTCCCCTGTTTCCTCGTTGTAGCGGGCTTCCAGATCCACCTCCATCCCCAACTTCCGCTGGGCGGCACTCACCACGGCCATCTCCAGGGCCTCGGTGAGAATCGCTTTATCGATGTTGCGATCTTGCCGGATCTGTGCCAGCACACTGCGCAGATCCAACGGACTTGTGTTACTCATTGCCTGCTCCCAATTTGATCACCATGCACTCCCCTACCCTAAGAGCCGCTGCTTTTCGGCGAAACACGACACCTCAATAAGGACCCGACCTCACTGCCAAGGTTCGACGGCGACACGAACACAACCCCCGCCGTCCAACCCGCACATTAGCAAAACGGCCTCCTGTTGTCCACTCCCTTCGGCCGTCGATTCCAGCTTCAATCGGACTGCTCTTGCCACGGGACAGGCAATCCTATCCGTGCAAGCTTGGCCTCGAATTCGCGCCGCTCCCGGTGCGGCTTGAGCCCGCCCTCGGGGGCAGGGGACAACCACCCCCATTCCCGAGCGCGCGCGATCGCTGTTTGTCCGTCGCGGGCAACCACGCATCGCAGCAAATCCATTTCCATGCGCGACAGCGCAAATCCCTCGAACTGATAGTCAGTAAAGGCTTCCCACACCAGCGGACACCAGCGAGCGACGATCTCACGGCCAATCACGGTCGCGTAAGCCCTGATCTCTTGCTGGGCTCCCTGCTCCATGCGCAGGCGCAAAAAGTGCAGCAGATTGTGCAAATCGATCTTCCAGTAGGCCTCCGTGTAGGTAGAAAGTGGCAGATCCTTGCGCGCCTGCTCTCGCGCCACGCCTTCGGCGATGCGTTCTTGATACACCTCCTTGGCCAACTGGTGCAGCTGTTGTTCCCGACGACACAACCGCCGGCCCTGTTCCACATCCAGCGTCCCCTCGCTGCCCATGCGATTCCCCCGCGTTTGCAGCCGCCAAGCCCCCGCCTCGGCGCGGCTCGCCGCGTCGATGGCGAGCGAATAGCGCGTGGAATATTCATTGACATTGGCCGTCCGGTGGCGCACCCACTGACGCCACGTGTCCATGGGAACCCGCACGTGCAGTTTGATCTCGCACATTTCAAAAGGCGTGGTGTGGCGGTGGCGCAGCAAGTAACGAATCAACCCTCTGTCTTGATGCACACGCTTGGTGCCGGTGCCATAGGATACACGTGCCGCCTGTACCACCGCGTGATCACCGCCCATGTAGTCGATAACCCGCACGAACCCGTCATCCAACACCGGCAGCGGTCTGCCCAACATCGCATCCAGCCGGGGCACGCAAGAACGCCGCGCTGCTCGTTCCTTCTCCACCAGTTGTTCACTGTCGTGTTGCATCAGCCGGTTCCTTGTCGAGGGTTTAGATCCACACTCGGCATACAACCTAATCTAACCCACCCTCCGTATAACCGATAACACAACTTACGCTTGGCCGTAGAGACGCGATTAATCGCGTCTCTACGATGACGGGTATGAATAAATGTCGCGGGCGGACCTAAAACAAAAAGCCCCTCCTGCGGAGGGGCTTTTTGTCTCCCGTGCTTCCGCTTGGGAAGCACGAGAGGCTATAAAGACTCTTTAAAAGCGCTAGCGGGGCGAAATGCCGCCGTCTTCGACGCCTTGATATTGATCTGCTTTCCCGTACGCGGGTCACGACCCGTCCTCGCTTTCCGCCGGCGCAACACCAATGTGCCAAAACCGGGGTAAGAGAACTTTCCTTCCTTTCCCCGCACGCTTTTCTTCATGGCCTCGAACACGCGATCGACAATCTCCGAGGCCGCCCTCTTAGAGATGTCTGTCCCTTGAGACGCAAACTCAACCAGTTCCGCTTTCTTCATCGTTTCCTCCGTTGTTTGGTAAAGGTTCCTCCCTGCCACCGCATTCAAGACAGCAACCCTACACCGCCATCGGCGCAAGGCGTTTTGCCCTAAAATCACGGCAGCAGCCCCTACCATAACGCGTGCGACGAAGGATGCAAGCCCTTTGGACTCATTTACCCCTCTAGCCAACCATTTTTTCTGTTTGATCAGACCTACGGACCACTTCGGGCCGCTGTCCGCGCAGCACGGCTTGCTTGGTAAAAATCACTTCTTCCACTCCTTTCTCTCCCCCCACATCGTACGTCACATGGAGCATGAGACGGTCAAGCTCGCGTTTTAGTCCCCTTGCGCCCGATCCGCCTTGCAGGCTCCGCCGTGCCAGGTCGCGCAGCGCGTCATCGTCAACATGCAGCCGGATATCTTCCATGGCGAACAAGGACTGGTACTGCTTGATTAACGCATCCTTGGGCTGAGTGAGAACGCGCACGAGCATGTCTTCGTCCAATGGATCCAACATGGCTGTCACGGGCAGACGTCCCACGAGTTCGGGGATGAGTCCGAACTTGATCAGGTCTTGCGGTTGAACACACCCTGCTTCTCCAAGCTCCTTGTGATCGGGTGTCGCATCTTTATCGGACGCGAACCCAATGGCCCGTTTGCCCAAACGCTGTTGCACGATGTCCCGCAGACCGCAAAACGCTCCGCCACAGATAAAAAGGATCTCGGATGTGTCTACTTGCAAGAATTCCTGATGCGGATGCTTGCGCCCACCTCGGGGCGGCACGTTGCATAAGGAACCCTCTAGCAGCTTGAGCAAGGCTTGCTGCACGCCTTCACCGGAAACGTCGCGGGTAATGCTAGAACCGGCCCCTCTGCGGGCAATCTTGTCGAACTCATCGATATAAACCACGCCGCGCCGTGCCTTGGCAATGTCGCCGTCGGCCGCTTCAATCAAATGCACCAAAACGTTTTCCACGTCGTCACCGACATAACCCGCCTCGGTCAACGTGGTGGCATCGGCAATGGCAAAAGGCACATCGAGCACGTCCGC
>JBCCEG010000003.1:0-18944 GCA_039030455.1 Myxococcota bacterium
AGACCGGCATGAGCTGGAGTTGTATCGCAAGGCGGACATGGCGCGGCGCGACCGCGCTTCACAGCTGGAAACCAGTTACGACAAGGGGCACAAGAAAGGCCGTGTGGAAGGACGCGAAGAAGGTTTGGCCGAGGGCGAGAAGAAGGGGCATGAGGAAGGCCTGGCCGAGGGCGAAAAAAAGGGACGGGAAGAAGGGCTGCTCCAAGGCAAACGGGATGTGGCACGTAACCTCCTTAAATCAGGCATGGAGCCTGCGGCGATCGCGGCGGCCACCGGCTTGACACACGGCGAAATCGAATCGCTGTGACTTTTAGTGCGTCGGCCCTGGAAGCGAAGAATCCCTGCTTTCGCAGGGATGACAAACCCGCGTTGCGCCACCTCCTACTATTGTCACCCCCGCGAAGGGGAGCCGACGAAAAGCGACTCCGAAGACTTTGTGGAAGGCCCGGACGAAGACGATGGTCCTTCCTCGCTGCGCTCATGCCGGATGAATCGTCCGCGGCCCGCCATAGGTCTGAGTATGCTTCGTAACAGATATGCATGACAAGAAAAGAATCCTATGCATCCATTAGCGGCTTTGTTTATCTGCCTAGCCATTAACATGGCTGCTTTTTTCCCGGCTTACATATGGCAAACCGATCGCCTCACGGATATCTGCTACGCTCTCACATTTGTTGCCGTGGCGGCTTACGGTCTTGCCAAAAGCGGTGCCACCGCCGCGAATCTCACGGTGTTTACCATGATCTGCCTGTGGGCCGTGCGTTTGGGCGGCTTCTTGTTTATCCGCGTTCACACCCTGGGCGCGGACAGCCGCTTTGATGCCATCCGAACGGATTTCTTGAAGTTTGGTGCTTTTTGGCTGCTGCAAGGGTTTACTGTTTGGATGATGATGCTGCCCGGCACGCTCTTTTTCGCCAATCGCGTCAAGCGCGTTCCGCTGTTGGCCTTTATCGGCATCGCTCTGTGGCTTGCCGGTTTGCTCATGGAAACCGTTGCGGACTGGCAAAAATATCAATTCATCACAAATCCGGCGAACAGCGGCAAATGGATTGACATCGGTCTTTGGCGTTATTCGCGCCACCCGAACTATTTTGGTGAAATCCTGGTGTGGCTCGGCATTTACATCTACACATGGTTTGGTTTGAGTCTCACGCAGTCTCTCGTGGGTCTGCTGAGTCCTTTGTTGATCTCGTTGCTGCTGCTTTTTGTCAGCGGCATCCCCCTGCTTGAGAAAAAGGCGGACAAACGCCATGGCGACAACCCCCAATATCGGTCTTATAAAGCAAAAACAAACGTTTTGATTCCCTGGCCGCCTGGCTGACGAAAAAGCGTTCCACTTTTTTAATTATGAATTATGAGTTTCTTTTGTATTCATTTTTAGACTCTCATAATTCATAATTCCCCCGTCCCCTCATAACTCATGTGCCAAGGCGCGTTGCGTAAATGAAAATCGGCAACCCGACCGGTGGGCAACCCGGCAAAGCGCTCCCGCATCTCATCAAGGTGGTCGCCCCCCAGCTTTTCCAACAGCGCATCCGCCAACACCAACGCCAACACAGCCTCGGCGATGGGCAGCGCCCGCGTCACGGCACAAAAGTCGCTGCGTTCGTAACGCATTGCTTGCGGGCGGCCGTTGGCGAGATCCACACTCTCTTGCGACGTGAGTGTCGTGCTGATGGGTTTCATCGCCAAACGCGCTACTACCGGTTGCCCGTTGCTGATCCCTCCTTCAATCCCACCAGCGCGATTGCTCTTTCGCCCAACACATTTCTCTTCGTCCACGACAAAAGCATCATGCACCGCAGTTCCGCAGGCCCCGGCGTTAGCGAACGCGGATCCGATCTCCACTCCCTTGATCGCGGGGATGCTCATCAAAGCCCCGGCCAACCGTGCATCCAGCCGCCGATCCCACTGCACGTGGCTCCCCAGGCCGATGGGAACACCCAACGCCGCGACGGCAAGCACGCCTCCCAGGGTGTCATGCGCTTTCATGGTCGCGTGAATCATCCGGCGCGCCTGGTCGTCAAGCTCCTTGTTCCCCAACGCGAACGCGCTCTCGCGCGCTTGCGCTATCCATCGACGGGGGGACTGCGTCCCCTGCGGGGCTTTGCTTACCGAAGTTCTTTGATTCACCGGAACGTTTGGCGACGAAGCCGCTTGCGGCCCCCCGCGGGGGGTGCAGGTGTCGAGGGATCCGATGCGTGCCACCCAACCGCCCACCTCGATGTCGAATTGCGCCAACAGCTGCTTGCACAATGCTCCCGCGGCCAAGCGCATCGCCGTCTCCCGGGCACTGCCTCGCTCGGAGCCGTGGCGCAAGTCGTCATAGCCGTACTTCACCGTCGCGGCGAAATCCACATGGCCGGGCCGGGGGACTGTCATAGGCGCGATCTCCTTGTCACGCCAGTTGGCGTAATCAGCGTTCGGGACGTGCAAGGCAACGGGACCACCGGTGGTTTTGCCCGCCACCACGCCGCCGGTGATAGCAACGGGATCCGACTCCATGCGCATGCGAGCGCTGCGACCAAACCCCCGCCGCCGCCGTACCATCTCTCGCCGTAGCGCGGCGCGATTAACAGAAAGCCCCGCCGGCAACCCCTCTAAAATAGCAGTCAAGCTCGGCCCGTGGCTTTCGCCGGCACTGACAAAACGCAAGCAACGCAGCATCTCCTAAGCTCCATTCACAAACAAACTCTCCGCGGAAAGTCTAATACCAATCCTGGAAAATAATATTGCAAATTCGCCAACCCCTAAATCGTTTCCTGTCCCCACATTTTCTGGATTCCCGCCCCTGCTCGGGGGCAGGGGTGACAACCTTTCGCGGGAATGACAAGGTGGGGAACGTTTTTTTCGCGGATTGGTAGACTCCCACACCGAAAGCCAAAAGAGAGAGTAGCGGGCTTTACTCGAAACTTCCCTTGACGATTGTCGCCTCACCGGCATGAACTCGTCGTTCGCCGCCGTCTGATTGACGGATGATCAAAGCGCCCGCGGGGGTCACGTCCATCGCCCACCCTGTCACCACCTCACCGTCAACACGGACCCGCACGACCTGCCCCAGCGTGACACAAGCCCGCCGCCACTCTTGAAAGGGGGTCGTGGAGATCGGGTTCTCGCTGTTCGCGTCGCCACGGCCAAGCAGCTCATCAAACACGCTTTGCAGCCCTTCCAACACATGATGCAGCACGGTTTGGTCGTCGCGCTCGATGCCCACGTCGCTCAAAAAAGCCGCTTGGTCCGCACAAAGCGGCAGGCAATCCGGACGACGCACATTAAAGCCGATGCCGATGACCACCGCGTCGACCTTTTGGCCCGCGATCGCGCTCTGGGGCAGAATGCCCGCCCACTTGCCCAAACGAGACCAACAAGGTGGTTCATTCGATCTGGATCCCCGCTGAAGCCTGCCCCTGACCCTGAGCAGGGGCGGGGATGACAAACAAGGGTTCCGCTTGTCAGGATGACAGGAGGAGGTCGGCGGCATGGGCTTAGAGACGCGATTAATCGCGTCTCTACTTCGTGGGTGCCCCCGATCGGGAAGGGGCAACAACACATCGTTGGGCCACTTGACCTTTCCTTCAACTCCCAAGGTCGCTAGCGCACGCAGCAGTCCGGCGGCCGTCAGCCAGGCGAACATCCCCAGCCTGTCGGTCGGAATGTCGGGCCGCAAGATCAGCGTCAACGCCAAGCCGCCCCGCCCCGTCCACCACGCACGATCGAAGCGACCCTTGCCGGCGGTCTGCTCCCGCGCCACCACAATGCCGCCGTGGGGTGCCCCCTCGCGAACCCACCGCCATGCAAGTGGTTGGGTGGACGGGCAAGTCACATAAGCGCGCGCGCGGTGACCCAGCCACCGGCCGCGATACATTTCCACCAGCTCGCGTTCCCAATCACCATCACGTTGAACATCGTTTCCCAAGGTCAACACTTCTCAACGCCAAGGACACCGCCGCTACTCGCGGCCTTGGACTACGGCGGCTCGACGCCGCTTTCGCTTGTGGTTAGAGCGGTCTTGTATCTCTAGTTCCAGGATCGTAGCAATATGATCCTCATCTGGGGGAGTTTACAGCGAAGCTCCAGCCCTGTTCTTGCATGAACACAACGTGAAGGTCAGCGTGGTCAATCCAGCTCGCGTCAAGGGCTTGCATACGGCCCATGAAAACTTGCATTTGGTAGCCAAGCGTCATAATTGTGTTTCTTGGTTCTCGCGGTGGTTCTTCGAAAGGCTTGACGCGCCTCGCCCAAGCCCTAGAATGAATATTATTCATGTTGCGTGGATTTTTACCCGCAGGAGAAACATGGATCCAGTTTAGTAGAGACGCGATTAATCGCGTCTCTACGTGGGGGGGGTTGGAAAAATGTTTTTGAATAAACATTTTGTTGGAACGAGCCGGACGGGACTCCTCGTCGGCTGTTTCATGAGCCTGGTTCCCCTGTTGCAAAGCTGTCGCGCTTGCGGTCGGGCTGATGGAAAACAACAACCCGCCGGAAAACCCACTTATCGCGTGGGGTTGTCGGCGGAGTATCCGCCGTTTGAGTTTCAACGGGACGGCCGGATTGTGGGGCTAGACGTTGATTTGGCACAGGCCTTGGGTCGCGAACTGGACGCCGCCATCGTGATTCAAGAGATGGAGTTTAGTGCTCTGGTGCCGGCATTACAGGCGGGTCGCATTCATATGGCAATCTCAGGCATGTCGCGCACCCCCCAGCGAGAGCAAAACGTGAGTTTTTCCGACGTATACTACCCAAATCGCCTGGCCGCCGTCGGGTTGTCCGGCAACGTCGCGATGCAACAGAAACGGCTTGAAAACAGGCGAATCGGGGCACAATTGGGCACCGTCATGCAACGATATGCCAACAAAGTGGAAGGGGCTCGCGTGACGGCACTCGCGCAACATCCCCAGCTGCTGCAAGAGCTCAAGCTGGGCCGCATCGACGTGCTGGTGTGTGAGCAGGCACAGGCAGCCGAATTTGTGCGAGCACACCCACAACTCACATCATGGATCATCGGGCCCATGGAGGGGGACGCCGGATATGCCGTCGGCTTCGCCAAGAATTCTCTCTTGCGCGACCCCGTGAACAGGGCGTTGCAGCGCCTGCGCGAAGAGGGTGAGCTAGACACCCTGATCCGCAAGTGGGTGGGGGAAAAAAGGACAGGCAATGGAACCTAATACACTTCACCCGAACCATCCGATAAACCCTGTTTTTAATTATGAATTATTAATTATGAATTATGAGAAAAAGAAAATAAATAAAAAAGAAATCCATAATTCATCATTCATGATTTATAATTATCAGAGGTCGGATGCATAATCCGTGGTCAATCGCGCTGGGCATGTTCACCACGGTGCAATACACCCTGCTGACTTTGCTGGGCAGCGTGACGATAGGGCTGCTGGTGGCTCATCTACGCGCGAGTCGTTACCCCGTCGTCGCGCGGGTGGCGATGTTGTACATCTCATTTTTTCGTGGCACGCCGTCGCTGTTGCACCTGAGCATGGTCTACTACGGCATCCCTCCCCTGCTGGGGTGGCAAATCAGTCCCTTGGTTGCCGGTGTTGTCGCTTTTTCCGTCCATTCAGGGGCTTACACCGCCGAGATTCTGCGCGCGGGCATCCAGTCGGTGGACAAGGGACAGTTGCAGGTTTGCCGCACGTTGGGCATCGGGCCGCGCTTGGCATTCTGGGATATTGTGCTGCCCCAAGCACTCCGCAACGCCTTCCCCGCGCTCACGGGCGAGGCAGTGAACATTCTCAAGGACACGGCCCTGGTGTCGATTATCGGTGAGGCCGACATCATGCGCCGGGCGCAGCTGGTGTCCGCCGAAAGCTATGATTATTTTGGACCTCTTGTGGTGGCCGCCGGTTGTTACTATGTGCTGGCGTTGGGTTTGCAGGCAGCGGCACATTGGGTGGAGAAGCGCATTGACTACACTCATTGCTGATCATGTGCGCAAGCGCTATGGCCAGGTTGACGTCTTGCAAGACGTTTGCCTACACGTTCGCGGTGGCGAAACAGTGGCGCTGCTAGGCCCCTCGGGTCGGGGCAAGTCCACGTTGTTGCGTTGTTTAGCCGGACTGGAGCCGCCTACATCGGGTCGTGTGGCGGTGAGCGGCAGGGTAGGGCTGGTGCTGCAGCAGTTGTATCTGTTCCCGCACATGACAGTCTGGCGCAACGTCACGTACGCCCCACTGCGGGCGCACCGTCTCCCCAAGGAAGAGGTGGAGAAACGCGCGCATGATTTGCTTGACCGCATGCAACTAGAGGATAAAAAAGACGTCTTTCCCGCCAGCCTGTCGGGCGGACAAAAGCAGCGCGTGGCCATCGCGCGCGCGCTGGCGATTCAGCCCGATGTCTTGCTGCTAGACGAACCCACGAGCGCGCTGGACGCCGCGCGGTCGCAATCCGTGTGGCGCATCATTCGCCAGGCGGCCGGGCCTTTAGCAAGCATCATCGTGGTGACGCACGACACCGACCTGGCGCGCCAAGTAGCCGATCGGGTTCTCACGCTGCGAGACGGTTGTTTGTCCGACGCCGCGTGACGCAAGCACGGCGAAAAAAGTTGCGCGACCTCGTTCCAGTTCGTATTATTGGTGTGCTTGCGCGGCGGCTTCCAGCGGGGGTGATGTCGATTCGCGAGAATGCCAATCTCCTTTTGTCATTCCCGCCCCACACTGTCATTCCCGCCCCACACTGTCATTCCCGCGAAAGCGGGAATCCAGAAAAGACAGGAACGGCAAGCCGAAGAGAGTTGTTGTGAAAAGTAGAAAAAGATTGGCCTGGCCGGTTCTTTCTTCGCTATTTCTGCTGGTGTCTTGCTTCAGCTTGAACAAATCCTTGTTGTCACGCAGGCATCAGCATCTGCCGGTGCCGACCGAGGAAGTTTATGTGTATTCTCCTGGAGAAGAAGAACCGGAGAATTATGAGAAGATTGCGATCTTGTACGCCAAAAGCGACGAGCTTGTGGCCGAATCAAGCATCATTGATAAGTTTAGGGAAGAGTCGGGTAAGCTGGGCGCTAACGCGATTATTCTCAAAGGCGAGCTCGTGGGTCCCGACACGGGCGATCGCGTTGCCAATGCCGTGTTTGGAACCCCGTCGGAGCGAAGGGGACAGGCTATTGCGATCTACGTGTCTGGCAAGAAGTAACCTCGCTTGGATTGCGGCGGCTTGAGACCGCTTTCGCTTGCGACAGCCCGTGCAAAAAGGAAAGCGGCACGGGGGCGCCGCAGTCCAAAGCGCTGCGCGCCTCCTTTGGCAGCCGTATGATACAATATAAAAAAGAAGGTGGACATCCATGGCAATGCGGAAGGTTATCATTTGGCCCGACCCACGGCTGCGGGAGGTGGCGCGGCCGGTAGAACGGATTGATAGCGAGGTGCGCGCGTTGGCGCAAGACCTGTTGGATACCATGCACAACGAGGAGGATCCGGGGATCGGGCTGGCCGCCACGCAGCTGGGCGTGCCCAAGCGGATGTTCACGGTGGAGGTTCCCGCCGAGCGCGGTGATTTGCCCGATCGCTACCGCGCGCAAGAGATCCGGACGGATGATCCCATCGCATCTTCTCCACGAGATGAGCATGACTCTTGCGCCGAGCAGACAAGCACCCCACGGCCGCTGGTCTGCATTAACCCCGAGTTCACGCACAAGGAAGGCAAAGTGCGTTTTGAAGAGGGTTGTCTCTCGTTGCCTGGCGAAAAAGGCGTGGTGGAACGCGCGGCCCGTGTGGTGATACAATACACCGATCTGCGGGGGGAACGACAACGGCTGCGGGCGGGAGGGTTGCTCTCCATCTGTCTGCAGCACGAATACGACCACCTAGACGGCAAGCTGTGGGTTGACTACCAAAGTCGGTTTAAACGAGAGATCGTGCGACGCAAAATGCTCAAGCGCAAGCGCGCGCGGTGACCCAGCCACCGGCCGCGACACATTTCCACCAGCTCGCGTTCCCAATCACCATCACGTTGAACATCGTTTCCCAAGGTCAACACTTCCCAACGCCAAGGACACCGCCGCTACTCGCGGCTTGGACTACGGCGGCTCGACGCCGCCTTCGCTTGTAGTTAGAGCGGTCTCAAGCAACCGCATTCCACAGCCTTGCCCTATCACTTTCAGTGCCTCTAACACACCGGTTGGGCACGGTCCACGCCTCGCAGACTCGTCAATGCCGCCAGCAAATCCGGCGACGGATCCACCGCGACGGCTTGATGACACTGCATGCCAACCTGCAACTTCCCCGCGATTTCCAGCGACAATGCCAGCGGTTTTTCTCCTCGATGGCGTTGACAGATCCGATGGACTTGTTGCAAGAGTTCTTGCGCGTGTTTATCGTTCACGGCGGAGGGCAGACGCAACCGCACATCCACGTAGCGCGTGGCGCGACGCTTGGCATCGGCCAAGGTCTCCACCGACTCCAAGCGCACCCGCGCGGGCGGTCTATTACCCTGCTCATCAGGCTCTAGTTGCATCACGCGCCCGTGAATGACCAGGGGCTCATCGCTCCACAACAGCATTTGCGCCTTGTCATAGGTATCGCTAAAACTCATCATGCGGATCTGTCCCGAGTGGTCCTCGAAGGTGATGATCGCCCACGTCCCGCCGCCGTCTTTGCGCATGCGCTCTTGCACCTGCGTGGCAATGCCCACCAAACAGATTTCCTGATTGCGGGGTAAACCCTCCACCGTGGCGACGGAAACGGCCCTTAACGCTTTGACATCCGCCTCGCACCCGTCCAGCGGATGGCCCGATAGATAAAACCCCAACGCCTCGTGCTCGTAACGCAACTTTTTCTGATACTCCCACTCGCCCCTCACCTTGTCATCCTGAGTGCGCGGCACGAAGGATCTCCCCGTGCCGTCTCCCCTGTCTTTCCCGCCTTCCTTTTTGTCATTCCCACCCTCTTTCGCAGAGGAGCCAAACAGCCCGAACATGTTGGTCTGTCCCCGCGCATCGTCCCGTCGCAGGCGCGACGCACGCTCCACCGCGTCGTCAAGCGACTCGAACATCACCCTGCGCGGCTGTCTCAAACAGTCTAGCGCGCCGGCCTTGATCAAAATCTCCAGCGTCTTTTTCGTCAGTCTGTTGGCGGGCATGCGCCGACAGAAATCCTCCAGACTGGTGGGCGGCCCCCTGCGGGGGTTTGTTTTTTTCACTGAAAGTTTTGGCAGCAAAGCCGCTTGCGGCTCCTGATCGCGCGAGGACAAGATGGCATCGATCGACGCATCGCCCAGCCCCTTGATCGCCCCCAAACCGAACCTTATGGCCCGCGAGGGTGACAAATCCGCGTTGCAATCGGTTTTGTCATCCTGACAAGCGGAGCGAGGAAGGACCTCCCCACTCGGTGAGACACGGGGAGATTCTTCGCTTCGCTCAGAATGACGGGAGGGAGTAAACGCGCGGTCGGAGGTAACCACATCCGGCGGCAACACGGCGATGCCGCGCGCGCGCGCTTCCGCCACGTATCTGATCACGCTGTCGGGCGACCCCGACGAGATGGTCAACAACGCCGCCATGAACTCCACCGGATAGCAGCACTTTAGGTAAGCCGTCTGGTACGTGATGAGGGCATAGCCCGCCGCGTGGCTTTTGTTAAAACCGTAACCGGCGAACTTTTCAATCGCGTCAAAGATCTCGCCCGCCTTTTTGGCGGGCACGCCCTGCTTCACCGCGCCGACCACGAATTTATCGCGCTGGCGTTTCATCTCGTCGAACTTCTTTTTCCCCATGGCCCGGCGCAAGATATCCGCCTCGCCCAGGCTAAAGCCCGCCAGCGCCTGCGCCGCCAACAACACTTGCTCTTGGTAGACAAACGTGCCGTAGGTGGGTTTGAGAATGGCCTCAAGCTTGGGGTGGGGGTAGACGATGGGCTTGCGCCCGTGCTTGCGATCGATAAAGTCATCCACCATGCCCGCCTGCATGGGGCCGGGCCGATACAAGGCACCGGCGGCGATAATGTCCTCGAAACAGTCCGGCCGCAGTTGCTTGCACATTTGCGTAAAGCCGCCGGACTCCACTTGAAACACGCCCGAGGTGTCGCCCGAGGAGATCAGGTCGTACGCCGGTTTGTACGTGGGCTCCAACTGATCCACCACCAGGGGTTGCACCCCTTTGCTTTTCCCCCACAAAGTGTCCTCGCTGCGCTCCGGTACTTTGTGGGGACCCCCTTTGCTTGCTTGAGCATCTTGGGACGGTGGAGTTGGTGGGGCACCAGAAGCCTTTTGGTCGCCTTTTCTGTCGTCCCCGCGAAAGCGGGGACCCAGACCGGAACGCCTGTTTTTGTCGGCACTACCGATTCCCTCAGCGCCTTCCTCCTGGCCTGGATTCCCGCTTTCCCTTCCCTGAAAAGTGTCCTCGGCTATCGCCTGTGGTACTTTCCGGGGGCCCTGGTCGCGGGAATGACAAGGGTAGGCATGCGGGTGGCATTTAGCGGCTTGGCGACGTTGATCAGGCGGCAGCTGGTTTTCCCGCTCGATCCGCTCATTGACCAGCGCTTCCGCGCAATGGATCAAATCAAGGGTCTTCAAGCCCAAAAAGTCGAACTTGACCAGCCCCGCCCGCTCCACCATGTCCTTGTCGAACTGGGTGATGAGCTCGCCGCCGGGGGCCACGAACATGGGCACTTCTTCTTGCAACGGCCGGTCGCCGATGACAATGCCCGCCGCGTGCATGCCCGCCTGACGATAAAGCCCCTCGATGGTGCGCGCGACAGTGAGAATCTTACGGTACGTCGCGTTTTGTTCGGCGCGCTCTTGCAGTTGCGGCGCGTATTGCAGCGCTTGGTCAAACGTGGGTTTCTTCCCGTTCA
The DNA here is from genome assembly GCA_039030455.1 of Myxococcota bacterium. Taxonomy (GTDB): domain Bacteria; phylum Myxococcota; class UBA727; order UBA727; family JABDBI01; genus JBCCEG01. The sequence continues at coordinate 10,803 of JBCCEG010000003.1, forward strand.
ACAACAACGGCATGGGTTTGGTCAGCTGATTGATCTCGCCAAAGGGCTCGCCCAAGGTGCGCGCCACGTCCTTGATGGCGCTTTTGGGATTGAGCGCGGCATAGGTGGCGATTTGCGCCACACGGTCGCGGCCGTACTTGTCCGCTACGTAATCAATCACCTCGCCGCGCCGCTGTTGCATGAAGTCAATGTCGAAGTCGGGCATGGACACACGCTCGGGGTTGAGAAACCGCTCGAACAGCAGCCCGTGGACCAGGGGATCCACGTCGGTGATCCGCAGAGCATAAGCCACTAAACTCCCCGCGCCCGACCCCCGCCCAGGCCCTACGCGAATGGAGCGATTCTTAGCCCAGTTGATAAAGTCCTGCACAATGAGGAAATAGCCCGCGAAGCCCATGCGCACGATCAACTCCAGCTCGTTCTCTAGACGCGCCCGGTACTGCTCTTGGTCCACGCGGGGCTGTTGCACAAACCGTTGTTGCAACCCTCTAACGGCCAGATGGCGCAAATAGTCTCCCTCGTCTTGATACTCCTTGGGACAGGCAAAAGCGGGCAGCCTCGGCTTGTCCAGCTCTAGCCGGACGTGACAGCGCCGCCCCACCGCGCAGGCGTTGTCGAATGCTTGGGCGTAGTCCCCCTTGAGCAAATCCCACATTTCTTGGCCCGAGCGAATGTAGTTGGCGGGTGTTTCATGCTTGTGCAGCGTGGGATCGTTCCACGCCTTTTGCTGGCGAATGGCCATCAGAATGTTTTGCGCCTCGTGCTCTTGCGGCAGCACATAGTGACAGTCGTTGGTGGCGATCAGGTGCAGCCCCTCGTCCTTGGCCAACTGGGCCAGGTCGGCGTTGACCTTGTCTTGCAGCGACACGCCGGTGGGCTGGACTTCTAGAAAAAAGTGGTCGGGGCCGAAGATGGCCTTGAAGTCGCGCGCCGCCTCGCGCGCGCCGTCGAGATCGCCCTTGGCGCACTTGCTACTCACCTCGCCGGAAAGACACGCGGTGGTGGCGATCAGGCCCGCGCGGTGGTCGTACAGCAAGCGTTTGTCAATGCGGGGGAAGTAATATTTGCCGTTGATAAAGGATTCCGAACTGAGCTTGCGCAGGTTGGCATAGCCCTCGTTGGTCTCGGCCAGCAAAATCAGATGGTGGTTCTCGCGCATCTTTTCGGTGTAGCGCGCCTGGCCGGTGATGTAGGCCTCGATGCCGATGATGGGTTTAACGCCCGCGGCGGTGGCTTGGCAATAAAAGTCCAGCGCGCCGAACAGATTGCCGTGATCGGTCACCGCGACTTGCTTCATCCCCAGCTGTTGCACGCGCTCAATCAGCGCGGGAATGCGAATGGCGCCGTCAAGCAGCGAGTACTGCGTATGTAGATGCAGATGGGTGAAATCGGTTGTAGCCACGGGATCGCCCTCTTGGCCCTTAGTTTAGCGCGCGCGGCTACGGATGCGAAATGATGAAAAAAGCGAACTAGCCATTCCTCAACAAACAAGTACCAGAATTCACGGAATTAGTCGGATGGCCGAATGTCGAATCCTGTGAACCGATGCCTACTCATTGTCGTTATTATCACCGTCACCGTTGTCGGGTGTTTCCACCAGCGTCATATCGGAGGCATGCTCTAACACGCCTTCCAACCATGGATTGGCATCCCGGGTTCCCTGAGAGAAAATCTTGCTTACTTCATCGAGCTCTGGAATGGTGAGAATGCTGCTTAAGAAGTTTTCCGGCTCCCTTTCAGTCATGTACAAAAGCACTCGCTCTATTTTCCTTTTTACGATTTCAGTCTTCGCTTTTTCTTTTTCACCCATACCATCAAAATTATACTTTGAAGCGACGAGGAGTTGTCTCACCAAATCCTCTCCGTCCAGCTTGGGAAAGCTATCCGCATGACTCATAATGGCCTTTCTTACCTTGGAAGATCCTGGTTTCTTTACATCCGCGATTAAACCCGCTATCTGATAAAGTGACTTTACTATTTCCTTTTCTTTCAAAAACTTTTCTTTTTCATCCAAATCTCTTTTGTATTTTACAATTTGTTCATTCGCGGAGTTGAGAGAATCAACAGTTGCGGAAAGCTTACTCTTTGTCTGAACAGCTTTTTGGCGCCACCAATCGCCCAGCTCCACGCTCCGATTTCTCCCGCTCCAAGCCTTCGCAAGTCGCCGTTCGTTCCCTTCGCGCAATTCGCGCAGCTGCGACTCTAGCTGGAGAATTCGCAACTCTTGCGGCGAAATCCCCAGCCCGCCTCCACGACCCATATCATCCACCGAAGCTCTTCGCTGGTGGCGCTCTCTGCCGCGTGCCGGTGCATTGTCATTATTATCGGCGGCGACTTCAGCTTCCACCGCCACATCGGGGGCATTATCCGGCTGTTGCCCTGATTTTAAATCGAGCAGCTCGGTATTGACGTTGATAATTCTCTCATTCAAATCTCCGTTCTCTCTCACAAGGTCCCTGTTTTCCCTCGCAAGCTGCTCGTTTTGATCTGTCAGATTTTGGTTTTCATGCTCCAGCTCTTCTATCTTTTCCTTTTCCCGCTGCCCGTCCCTCGTGGAATTAGATAGTAGGTACACCCGCGAATTGTCCGTATCTCCGGTTGCAAAAATCGAAGGCCCTGTTGAAAAATAATCCTCGCGACTGCTTGCCTCTTGTCCTGCGCTCCACTGCCGCCATCGCTGACTCAGCTTCAGCCTGTCCGAGGGGGTTTGCACATCTATCCGCACGCATCCTCTACCGGGTTTTGCTTCAAGCCATGCATACTCCTTTTCCCGCAGCAGCGGCTTCAATACCTGCTGATCAAAGCGTTCAAAGAGCAAGGAGTTCACCGAGGCATGACCGAAAGGACAGACCAAAGAACCACTCGCTCCGATATCGCTTGCTTGCGGATGAGCGGCTTGAGTCGACGGCGGATCTTTTGGCAAGACCTCGGCAAGGCTCTTTTCTCCATAGGGCAACCCCTTGCTCACGGTCCCATTGGAGAAAACCTGCACCACGCGGCGCCGGTATCCCGAACCGTCGAGGACAACGGCGGCCACTCCGTCAATGTCAAGACCGCCGCGGCTAATACGGAGCTCTTGGAGCAGCACTTTGCCACTCCGACCTAGCTCCTGCTTCATCCCGTGAAGACCCGGAATCCATTCAGCGGCCTCGGGCTCGCAAGCCACCTCTCCGGCCTCTTGATCCACGTCCTGACAAAGCCTGAGCAGTTCTGCCTTGGCGTCCTTTTCCGAGTGCGGGCGAGCTCCGGCAACGGCATTGATTGACTCAGCGGAACTCATGCCCAGCGCTGTCAATTGGGATCGGACGGCTGGATCCCGCCGGGTCTGTTCGCTGTAGTCGAGAAGACGACCGATCACTTTCTCCTGGTAACCGCCGGAGCACCCTGCGGTCGTTAGCAACGCCAAAGCTAGCTGAAACCGGAAAATACCGCTTCTTTTTACCATCGTTCAACTCCCCCAGTTTCCCTTTCACTAGGCTTTTCCTAACTCCATATCCACCTTACAGCAAAAAAACATCCAATGCAAGCCCCTTCACATATTTTTTCGCCTTGTGAATCATGGAAACCACTCAAAATGGTTATGATATAGAAAATCGACTGCGAATTCACGAGATTTGTCGGATTATCGGGCAGCGGAAATGACGGCGGCAAACTCGCGCGTTTCGTCCCGAGCATTCATCCTGCAATCCATCCGTTAACTCTCGTGAATCCGAGTATTAAGTGAGTAGCCCAGGGGAACTTCCCCCCAGGCCCTCTGCCGAACCGGACTTGACACTCTCGCGTCATCCGGCTCCCACCGTCCAGCTCTCTTCTCCGTTCACAAAAACGTTTCCTTCTAGCAGTTGTTTGATTTTGTCGGCGTGTTGCAATTTGAACCAGCGTTTTTGGGCGTTTTGTATCAGTTTAACCGCGTAGCGGAAATCTCGGGGGCTTGCCTCCGAGCTGGATAGCTTACAATGGCGTTAGCCATTGTGGGGTATCCAACTTGTGGAGCTACGCCGAAATAGCCATCATGTCTACAGGCTGATGTATCACTTTGTCTGGATTCCGAAATATCGACACAAGGTTTTTGTAGAGCCTTATCGAAGTTCCTTAAAGAAGATCATTGGCAAGATTGCATATTCTTACGATATCGAGCTCGTGGAGCTTGAAGTGCCGACGGATCACATTCATATGGTTGTGAGGACAGAACCTAGGATGTCTCCGGCGGACGTCATGGGTGTTATCAAAAGTATTTCCGCCAGGGAGTTTTTTCGTCTTTACCCGGATATTAAGAAGAAATATTTTTGGGGAGGGAAATTGTGGACCCAGAGTTACTTTGTTGAAACGATAGGCAACGCCAACGAGGATGTGATTCGGCGGTACGTTCAGAATCAGCTTAAAGCCATGGATAAGGGCGAAGAGCAAGCAGTTGAAGCTCCTGTGAAAACTCGGTCGCTTGCGGCCGAGTTTTTTATTTTTGCGATCCACCTTCCATTTCCAATTCTAGCAAACCTTAACGAAAAAGTCAATCCTTCGACCAGGATTCAGATCTGTCGGATGGGTCGGATGAATCTTGTGCATCCGCGTCTTCTTACGAAGCTTTGCGCGGGGCACGCTCGCGGCGCCACAGCCACGCAAGAACACCCGCCAAAATCAGCACGGTGGCAACGCCGACCAGCCGCGTTACGCCAAAGATAGCCACGCCATAGCGGTGACTGTCGGGGTCGTAATGAAAACAACTGAGTAACACACGGTCAAACAGGGTCCCCACTTTGCCTTGCGATGCTTCCACCAAGGCAAGTTTGAGCTGCCGGGGCGCGAACTCCACGCCGTAGAGCACGCGATTTAGCTTGCCGCGAGGGTCTAGCACGAAAATGCCGGCGCCATGAGCGAATTGCCGGCTACGGGGGTCCCAACGGTAACCAAAACCCACCGCGTCGGCCAGACGCTTGACTTGGGCCTCATCCCCCACGTGAAAGCGCCAGTCGGCGCTTGCGACATCCATCTCTTGCCCGATGGCGCGCACGTACGCCGCGCGCTTTTTGCCCGCCAAATCCACGGACTCCTTGGGATGAATGCTGACGGACAAGACCGTGTAGTCTTGCCCCAAACGCAACGGCATCGCCTTGATCGCATCGAGCAACCCGTTGAGCACCAAATCACACAACATGGGGCAGCGGTAGTAGCCCAACGTGAGAATCACCGGACGCTTACCGGCGGAAAAATAGCCGCCCAACGTGACGGGGTTGCCGTTGTGATCAGTCAAACGCACGTCAAGCGGTATGGAGCGACCGATGCGATCGTCGTTGATTCGGGCGCCCCGCAGCTTGCGCGGCACCATCAGGCTGCCCGACTCCGGCTCTTGCGCGGCAAGCGTCGGCGCGGTGCAAAAAAACAGCAGGGAGAAAAGCAGCGGCAATCCGTTCCACACCCACGCAGGCTACCATGGCCGGGGCCGATTTACGCTACACTGGATCCGGATTTCGGATTATCGGGACGGACGACTAGGGAGTTTGGGAACCGCCGTGAAAATCAAACATCTACCCGTGGGGCTGCAGGAATTCCGCGACGTCATTCAAGAGGGATGCGTGTACGTGGACAAAACGCGGAACATCCACGAGCTCCTCTCCGCGCCCAAGTGCCCCTACTTCCTCTCCTGCCCCCGCCGGTTCGGCAAGTCGCTGCTGATCTCCACGCTAGAAGCGGGGAACGTTTTTTTCGCGGATTGGTATTACACCAACATTGCATCGCGCTACACCCATAAACCACGCACTAAAAAAAGCCCCTGGGGTTTTTCAACCCCAGGGGCAAAAGCACCGCGCGATAAGCGCACGCCGCGCGGCGATAGATTCACTAGCCGTGACTACAGGGAGCTCATGTAGGCGCTGCTCAAGTCGTCGCCGACCATGACAAAACCTGACGTGATTGCAGCATCTCTATTACCCCCAGCAGCACCACCGCCGTCACCAACCAAGGCAGTGTTAGCAACGTTTTCTGGCTTCATATCTGCCGCATACACACCGTCACGGCTTTCACTGCCGTTGTCATCGGCGTTATCCCAGTGGCTAAAGTTATCTCCATTGGCAGCGAGAGCAGCGTTGTCAGTTGTAACAACCTTTAGACCTGGTAGCTCCTGATTGTTGCTAGAAAACTTTGCCTCCAGCTTGCGCAATTGGGCATCCGCGGAGACATACACAGCAGGAGCATAACCCATCTTGACATAACTCTTGGTAGTGTCGACCTGATCTTTGTACAACGCGCCCACGGCAACGTTGCTGTTGAACTCCGTCTCTTTGTCCATGTTCTTTTGCAGCCACAGCCGGCTTTCAGAAACGTGCAGAGCACCAGCCCCTTTGGGCAAAATCCACGCCTCTTTATCCTTGAGAACGATATCAACGTAAACGCCATCAGGATTAAAACTTGTTGTGCCTTCGACTTTTTCACTGACAACAATCCTGTCGGCTTTGTTATCTTTGAAGAGGCAACCCTTGACATAGAGCTTACCGCCCACCAAGTTGCCCGCGTTGTTTGAAAGCAGTTTCAATCCACCCACGCGAACAGCCCCGTAGTTTTGCGATTCGTTTTTCTCAAACATGGAATCCACAAAGTGCACCTCACCAACGGATTGGATCTCGACGATCGCGCCGGAGAAAACCTTCTCAACCTTAGTGTCGAATGTGCCTGCAGCACCCTGTCGCGCGACTTTCCTTGTGATCACCTTCGCCTCGCGCTTGTTGTCGTGCACGTTGACTCCGTCCAAGATCAGCTTGGCTGATGATCCCACCTTGGCGTCTAGCACGGCGCGTTGACCCATGGAACCGGTAATCTCCAGATTCTCGACCCGCACGGTTGTCCTGGTAGTGGCACCGCCCATATCCAGCGCTAGCAGGCTGTCCCGACCCTGCAGGCTGCCTGCTTTTAGCATGGTCTTGCTATCTTCGTCGCCTTCCCCCTCGGTGGACGTATCGCTTTCCTCGGAGTCCGCTTTTTTCTTCTCGGGCAACAACAGCTCGGCGTCCTTTTTCCAACCGCCGCGAATCACCAACATTTTCACGTGGTGCAAAATGTTGAAATTGACGCGCAGTTCTTCCTTAACGTCATAGTCGCCACCGGCCAGGGCGATGTAAATCTTGCCTTTGTCACCACCCTTTTTCGGACCCCCTTTGCCGTGATCCATTTTCTCTTCAGGACCGGCCGGCGTCGCGGCGGTTTGGCCTTCGGCACCTTCAGGGCTTGCAGCGTCTTCGTGACTTTGCTTGGGCTTGGGACCCATTCCCTCTTTGTGTCCCCCGATCATCATAAAGGCCTGCTTGAGCGTGCAAGCGTTGGCCCACGAGTCACAACGAGGGGCTTCCGACTTTGTCTCGGCGTCCTCATCCGGCTCCTCGGCATCCGCTGTCACATACAGCACCTTGCCAAAATGGCGGCTGACCAAACGGGCGTCATGCTCGGCTTTTTGCTGGGCTTCCGCCTCTCTTTCTTTTCTTTCCGCTTCCGTTTCTTTCTTTTTGCAGCCCGCGACCAATCCTAGCGCGAGAACCATCGCCCACAGCTGCCAACGAGAACCTTTCATTGTCCTTTCCTCCTGCTTCAACACTTTGCCGGACCAATTCCGGCAGGTTTTCAGCTAGCCTGGCATAAAAATTCCCGACGGTCAAGAAAAAAATTTCGCACCCTCATCGGGATGCATCTAAGATTGGACAGATTGTTGGATGCACGCTTTGAGAATGTGTTGCCGGCGCCGGTGCGTGAGTTCTCGGGATCGCTGCAACTTCTTAACTCAAGACGGAGCCGAACGGAGCAAGAGGCCTGGAGCGAAAAGCAGCAGAGGCGTGGTCTATTTTCGCCGCAACGCGGCCAGCTTGTGGTGGGGCAGGCCCATGGCGCGCGAGACAACCCCCGCGTCAACACCGGCCAGCAGCATCTTGCGGGCGGCTTCCAGCAAACCCTCTTGCCTGCCCTCTTGCCTGCCCTTTTGCAAACCCGTCTCCAAGCCTTTCTCCAAGCCTTCTTGCAATCCCCGCTGTTTTCCTTCACTCCTTGTGCAATTTTAAGATACATGATTTAGTCAATTAAATTCATGTATATTAGGCACTTTCGGAGTGTTAACATTCGTTAGAAAAGTGTGGAATTTTCGCCCCGAAGAGCCCAACAGTCTAG
>JBCCEG010000004.1:0-18146 GCA_039030455.1 Myxococcota bacterium
CGGATCGGAACAGTTCCAAGAAACGGCGATGGCTCTGCGCGTTCGAAATATCCGCCAACATCAAATGAAAGTTCATATTCGCCCGTGCGGAAGTCTTCGCCCTCCAGCAAAGGGTCGTTTTGCCGAACCGGCGCGGGCGGATGATCAAGGTAACGGCGTCGCCGCCGTCGAGGATCTCCTTGATAAACAGTGTCTTGTCCACGAAACAGTGGCCGCCTTGCACAAGTTGGGTAAAGTCCGACACACCCCTGGGCACGGGACCGCCGGGGTTGACGATGTGGGCGCGGGTGTTCATGGATGGATTATGGCACGGCGCGGACAGACCCGAAAAGTCCGCTCGTGAATCCCCGTGTGGCGCAAGCCGCTGATCGGTGGAATCATAGTACCGCAAATCACAGGATTTAACGGATGGTCGGATGTCCCTTCAATTCCATCAATCCGATGAATTCTTGAATAGGACCATGATGAAAAGGGGAGGTTTTGATGGACGAATGGCAGCTAGGCGATAACTTGCGGCAAGCTCTCGCGGGCCACCAGCTGGGGCTAGCAATGGGGGTGGCTTGGCTGGCGGGCGTGCTCACATCGCTCTCCCCGTGCGTGTACCCACTCATTCCGGTGACGCTGGCTACCTTGGGGCCGCGAGCGGCCTTGCCACCAAAGGCTCGGACGAATCAAAACGTTTCGAGAGGAAGCAAAGTCTGGCTGAAAGCAATCGTATATGTGCTGGGCATGGCATTGCTGTTTTGCGTGCTGGGAGTGTCGGCCGCTAGCGTGGGAGGGTTCCTGGGCGCGGCGCTGCAGCAACCATGGTTTCTATCCGCCCTATCCTTGTTCTTCGGTGTGATGGCATGCGGCTTGCTGGGGGTTTTTGACTTTGTTGTGCCGCGGGGGATTTTGCTGCGCCTGAACCAAGTAAGCGGCTGGGGCTACAAGGGTGCTTTTTGCATGGGTTTGGTCGCCGGTCTGATCGCCGCGCCCTGCAGCGGCCCCGTGCTAGCGGCCATTCTTATGCTGGCGGCGCACAGCGCGGATCGCGTCACGGGGACTTTGTTGATGGCGAGCTATGCCCTAGGCATGGGAACTCCCTTGCTTGTGTTGGGCGTGTTCGCGCACGCGTTGTTGCATCGACTCCCTAAAAGCGGCCCGTGGATGGTCAAGGTCAAGGCGGTGCTGGGAATCGGTTTACTGCTTTTGAGTTTGTTTTACGCCCAGCTGGCCTGGGATGCGTTGGCGGACGCCTTGGAGAATTTGGCTGTCGCGTCGCCGGCGATTGCGCTGTTGCTCGCGGTGTTGGGCATCGGTTTGTTAACGGACGGGCGGACCGCGCGTAAGCTCATGGGAGCCTGCCTGACGGCAGTGGGGTTATGGGTGGGGGCAACGTGGGTCGATATCTGGTTCACGCCCGTGGTTCCCAACACACTGTCATGGCATGTGGTAAGCGCCAATGACGATGCGCCGGATCGCATGCAAAGCGCGCTTGCGGCGGCGAAAGCAGCCGGCAAACCGGTGCTGTTGGAATTTTCGGCCGATTGGTGCGCCTGGTGCAAAAAGCTCGAACGCCGGACACTGGCGAACGCACAGGTGCAAAAAGCCTTGGCGAGCTTTGTGCTGGTCAAGGTGGATGTGACCCGGCGCCACCCCCGGGGAAGCATGCTGCGACAACACTATCAGGCTGTCGGTTTGCCTACACTGGTGCTGCTGGACGCTCACGAACAAACCGTGAAGCGGCGCCTGCGCGGGTTTGTGTCGGCCGCTTCTTTGCTGCGCGCCCTGCGTCAAAGCGGGATGTGATACCATTGCCCTCATGTCTCCGGCGCCACCCTCACTACGTGGGGGGACAAGGTCCCCTTTTGTCGCCAAAGGCTCTGGTAAATCTGGACGTTCCAAGAGGTCACTGCGTGACTTTGCTTCCAAGGATTCCGATGAAAAAGCAGCCCCCCGCAAGGGGTCACGGCGTGGATTCGCTACTCCCGCCGCCAAAACCGAGAATGGATCCAAGACTAAAAGACAAAGGGCCGGAGCAAAAAGGAGCCTTCGCAAAGGTGTGCAAACGGCTTTGGGGGCAGAGCCCCCTTGCACCCAAAAACCTTCGCTGAAAAAAACAAAGGGGTCACTGCGTGACTTTGCTCCCAAAGGCTCCGGTAAAAAAGCAGACCCCCGCAGGGGGTGGTCGGAGCATTTAGCGGAATTTTTCACGGAGAAGGCCATTGCTCTGGAGTTTCCGCGAGAAGTGCAACGGCAGGCCGCCGGATTGCCAACCGTGCCCAGTGCCAACGACTGCCAAGGCCGACTGGATCTCACGAAGCTTCCTCTATGCACAATCGATGATGAAAGCGCACAGGATTTCGACGACGCGGTGCATGGGCAAGCACTGGAAAACGGCGATGTGCGCGTCACGGTGGCCATCGCGGATGTAAGCCACTATGTCCGGCCTGGGTCCGCGTTGGATCAAGAGGCACGACAGCGCGCGTTTAGCCTGTACTATCCGGAACACTGCATTCCCATGTTGCCGCATGCACTCTCCGCGGGCTTGTGCTCCCTGCAACCTCGTGTTAAGCGGTTATGCCTGGCGGTTCGCATGCGCATTGACGCACAAGGAAAGATTGTGAGCACTCGGCTGGATCGAGCCGTGATGCACAGCCACGCGCGCCTGACGTATCGGCAAGTGCAAGACTGGCTTGACCAAACTCCTGCCGCGCGGGCCCAGGCAATTCCACCGGCCGTTGCCGACAGCCTGCGTGTGCTCGTGCGTGTAGCCAAAACGTTGCGGCGAGCGCGGCAAAGCAAAGGTAGCCTAGAGCTGGAGATGGTCCAACAGAAGGTTCGACTCGACACAGGCGGTCAGCCCAAGGTCATCGCTTTGGTTCCGCGACTGGAAACCCACCGTCTGATTGAAGATCTGATGGTCGCGACAAACGAGGCCATGGCACGGTTGGCCGTGCGTGAAAAGCTCTCTTGTCTTTTCCGCATACACCCATCACCACAGCCGGAAAAATTGGCGCAGTTCATCACCATTGCCCAAAGCCTGGGAGGCGTGCCCCCTTCGTTGGACCGTGCTTCCTTACTTGCCGCGTTCGGATCAAAGGCGTTGGATGGAGCGAACCCCGCGCGGGGAAAAAACAATGGGGTCCCCGCAAAGCATTCGAGCGAAGCGAGAAGCTTTGCGGGGCAAAAAGGGCCTTGGGCCCCGAATCGGTTGTTAGCGCAATTACACGCGCATATCGCGGGACGTCCCGTGCAGGCCGTGCTCGATCCGCTGCTGTTGCGCTGCATGATGCAAGCTCAGTACAGCACGGCCAATACAGGGCACTTTGGTTTAGCCTCGGACTGCTACACGCATTTTACTTCCCCAATCCGGCGCTACCCCGATTTGATGGTCCATCGAATCCTGACGGGCCACATGAAGGGGGGACAAACGCAAATGCTTCGCCGCGGAAAACCAAGCGCGGATGACCTAGCCGACATCGCGCAATTCTGTAGCCGGCGTGAGCGCGACATTGTGGACAGCGAGCGCCAACTGAATTCCATGCATGAGGCGTGGGTGATGCAATCCCACGTGGATGAGGTCGATTGGGGCGAGGTGGTGGGGTGTGGTTCTTTCGGCGTTTTTGTGCGCTTGACATCGCTCCACGCCTCCGGTCTTCTCCCTATCCGGCGCTGCAGCCGCAGGCGGCTGGAGTTCGACGCCATCCGCGTGCGCCTGTTGGAGAAAGTAACCGGACAAACACTGCAATTAGGGGATCGGCTGCGCGTGCGCATCGCGGGTGTTCATGTTGCCAAAGGGCACGTGGATCTGCTGCCCGTGCGCCCCGCGACTTGTCTGCGGGAGCTGAAGGAAAAATAAGAAAGAATTATGAATTATAAATTATGAATTATGAGTAAAAACATCGTTAAAGACAAATCGTTCAGATTTGCGGTTAGAATCGTCAATAATTGCGCGTATTTGAAAGATCAGAAAAAGGAATTTGTGTTGAGCAAGCAACTGTTGCGCAGTGGAACCGCCGTGGGTGCTTTGGTGCGCGAAGCACAAAACGCCGAATCAAATGCCGACTTCATCCACAAAATGAGTATTGCTCAAAAGGAATGCGACGAAACGCTTTACTGGCTAGAACTGCTGCAAACAACCAACTTTCTGGATCCGCAACTCCATCAGCATTTGCACGAAGAGGCTACTGCCTTGCTCAAGATCATCCGTTCGATTATCATCAATACAAAAAACAAGACTCGATAATTATGGATTGTAATACCATTTCTAGAAAGCAAGTTTTCAAATTCGCCAACCCCTCAGCGGAATAGCATAATTCATAAAGTTTTTGAACTCATAATTCATAATTGGGCTGAAGTAGCCAAGGGCTACTTCAGCCCCTTCATGATGCTCACAATCGCGTCGGTAAAGGCCGTTGTGGTCGCGGACCCTCCCAGGTCGCGGGTTCGAATCTCTCCACGCAACACGCGGTCTGTGGCGCGTTCGATGCGCGCGGCGGGTTCGTTTTGCTCAATATGGCGCAGCAATAGCGCGGCGCAGCGGATCAACGCGAGCGGGTTGGCTTGATTGCGACCGGCGATGTCGGGCGCGGAGCCGTGCACTGCCTCGAAAACCGCCGCTTCGTCGCCAAGATTCATCCCCGGCACCAGGCCTAGTCCCCCGACTAAACCGGCGCCCAAATCCGACACAATGTCGCCGTACAGATTGGGTAACAGCAGCACATCAAACTGGGTTGGATCCATCACAAGCCGCATGCACAATGCATCGATCAGGCAGTCGTCACACGTGATTTCCGGGTACTCCCGCGCGATTTCGCGAGCACAGCGCAAAAACATGCCGTCGTTTTGTTTCAAGATATTCGCCTTGTGGCCCACGGTCACGCGTCGTCGACCGTGACGGCGCGCGTAGGCAAAAGCCGCGTGGGCGATCCGACGACAACCGTGCTCGGTCACCACCTTGAGCGCCACGTTCACCCCCGGCGCCACGGTCATCTCCAGCCCTTTGTATAGTCCCTCCGTATTCTCCCGCACAACGATTGTAGAGACGCGATTCATCGCGTCTTTACGGTCAGTGTGTGAGTAGGAAGAAGCCGTTCCAATCTTTCGGTCTGGGCCCCCGTTTTCACGGGGGCGACAAACCCGAGCTTGCGCCACGCACGGAGATCCTTCCTCGCTTCGCTCGTCAGGATGACAAGGAGAAAAAGCAAAGCCACGCAGTGGCCGGATGGAGGCGTAGAGGTCGAGTTGCCGGCGCAGTTGGACGTTGGCGCTGACGTGACCGCCGCCGATGGGTGTTGTAGTAGGGCCTTTCAGGGCAACCTTGTATTGACGGACGGCCGCGACGGTTGATTCAGGCAGAGGCGTACCCTCTTGTTCAACGGCTTTCAGCCCCATCGCACAGCGATGCCACCTGACAGCGGCACCGCTTGCTTCCACCACGGCAACGGCGGCGGCGGTGATCTCGGGACCGATGCCGTCCCCTTCGATAAGGACGATGTCGTGTTGCACCTGGCGTCTCCACCGATTTGATTGCCGTGTTATCCTACACCTTTTCCACGGACCTTGGGGCCGACAATGTCAAAGCCGGTGTGTTCAAAGATGAGCTCGGCTTGATCAACACGGGGCGGCACCAAAGAGAGTTGAAGGCATGGCAAACGCGACAACTAGACGAGACGGGGTTTCCCAACAGCGAAGACGGCCGGTTTTTGCAACGGTTCGCGAAAGCGATCTGATCTTTCGCGCTTTGCTCCAATGCCTGCCTTTCTATCGCGCCTTTTTGGCCAAGCGGCTGCCCGCGCGCATCCGTCGGCGTATCGATCTGAGCAAGCTGCGTGTTCTGAAAACCAATCGCATCGGTCGGGGGCTGGACGAACGGATCGTCGACTGCGCCTTTCTGGTGCCGCTGAAAACGGGCGACGGGTTTTTCATCATTCATGTCGAGCATTGGTCCAGAAGCAAGAAAGACGCGATCGAGACCGTGCTGGAGTACCAAGTTCGGTTGCTCAAGGAAGCGCGGCGGCAACACCCGGGCAAGAAAATTTTCATCCACACGTTGGTGGTCCATAACGGCCGGACTGCTTTTCGCCACGACACGGACATGTTTCCGCGCGGCACCGTCGCGGAGCGCCGGACGGCGCACCAGTCGCTAGGGTCGTTTGATTTGGTGGACTTGAGCCGATTGTCGGACGAGGAGTTGGGTAGCCGGAACCTGTTGCTGCGGGCGGGCGAGACCCTTTTGAAACACGGGTATGACAAGAGAATCACGCCGACGGTGCAGCGTCTGATGCCCGCGCTGCGCAAGCTGTGGCAACGGCCGGAGATGCAAGAAGCGGTGCATCAGCTGGTAACCTACGCATGGCTGGCCGCCCACGAGGAGGAGAAAAGTCGTATAATGGAATTAGCGAGAGAGAAGTTGAATTTCGAGGAAAGGGAGAACGCCATGAGAGTAGCGGGTATGTTGCTGCGCGAAAGTAGGCAGCAGGGATTGCGGGAAGGCTTGGAAAAAGGCAGACAGGAAGGCAGACAGGAAGGCAGGCAGGCAGGCAGACAAGAAGGCAGACAAGAAGGCAAACAAGAGGGCTTCCTAGAGGCCGCGCGCAAGATGCTTTTGGCCGGTGTTGATGTTGGAGTTGTCTCGCGCGCCATGGGTTTGCCCCGGCGCAAGTTGGTTGCGCTGCGCGAAAAGTAGGCCGTGCCGAGGCGCTGGTCAAAATCCGGCGGTTCAAAGATATGAGCCTTCGCTCGCGCGAGATTGAGGAAAGCTAACATGGAAGCCTTACCGCTGCTGTATCACCCCGCGACGGCGTTATTTGTAGACAGTAACGGGAGTTTCTTGCGCAGCCTGGCGCTGCATCTGGACCAACGCAAGCGGGCGTATGTTTTGTGCACCCACCCGATGGATGCATTGGCGATATTGCGGGCGCGTGATGCCGCCGAGACATCCGTGAACCGACTGTGGGTTAACCGCACGCGACGGTTTGGCGGCGGTGGTGCCCGGGTGCTTGCCGGTGCCAAGCAACAAAACATGGAGCAAGAGCTGCACCGCACGATCCGGTTCGGTAACATTTTTGCCGTGGTGGTAGAGCACGAAATGCCCGCGTTGAGCGGATTGCAGCTGTGCAAGCGCGTGGAAAATCCGTTCGTGCAAAAGATTTTGCTGACTTCGTGTGCCGATGAGGAATTGCTGCAGAAAGCCCTGCGACAGGGGTTGGCGCACGCGGTTGTGTTCAAGCACGACCCCTGCGTGCTGCAGCGACTAACCGAAGCGCTACGACGGGCGCAGGAACGCTACTTTGCCCTCGTCTCGGCCGCGTATGCCCTTGCCTCGGGGTTGGAGCTAGAGGAAACAGCCTTTTTGACGGACCGCGCGCTGCGTGATTTTTTTGCCCAACTGTGCCAACGTCTCGACATCGTGGGACACCACCCACTGCGTGGGTTTGTTGCCAAAGGCTCTGATAAATCGAAACGCTTCGAGGGGACTACGTCCCTTTCTGTTCCCACATCTTCCGTCGATTTGGATGTGGCGGGCGGCGGCGACTTCGTGTTATTGGATCGCGAAGGCATTCCCTACGGTTTGTGCGTGCGGACCAAAGAGCAAGTCGACATCATTGCCGAGAGTCGTCAATGGGCAGAGGCTGGCGAACAGGTTCGGGAAGATATCCGCAAGCGCCGCGCCATGCTGTGCTTACCCCAGACCTCGCGGCACTTTCCCCATGATGCTGCCTGGCAGTCGTGTGTTCGGCCGGCGCAAGTCGTGCGCGGCAGGGACGAAACCTACTACTGCGCCTGCGCCAAGGGCTTATTTGGACTGCCGCAAGAGCACATGGCCGGCTTCACCTCTTATCCCGACAAGCTCGTTTTTCATGATCATGTACCGCAGATCACAGGATTTGACGGATGGTCGGATGTCGGACAGTGGAGATGAAGGTGGAAAAATCGCGTGCTTCGTCCCAACTATTCATCCAACAATCCGTCAAATCCTGTGAATCCGGGTACATGTTGTCGCGCACCAAGGCTCTTTTTTGTTAAGCTGAAGATTCAAGATTCATTGCAATGGCATTTACACATATCCATGTGCGCGGGGCACGCGTGCACAATCTGCAAAATGTGACCGTCGAGCTGCCGCGCGACAAGCTGGTGGTCCTAACGGGATTGTCGGGTTCGGGCAAGAGCTCGCTGGCTTTTGACACCATTTATGCCGAGGGACAACGCCGTTATGTAGAATCCCTCTCGAGTTACGCGCGCCAATTCCTGCAAATGCAGGAGAAACCGGATGTGGACGGCATCGACGGCCTGTCGCCCGCCATTAGCATTGAGCAAAAGACCACAAGCAAAAACCCACGCTCTACCGTAGCCACGGTCACCGAGATCGCCGACTATCTCCGTCTGCTTTATGCCAGAGTGGGGCAACCGGAGTGTTACGGCTGCGGCCGACTCATCGAGGGCAGGAGCGCGAGCCAAATCGTCGATGAAATTGCCCGCGCCGCCGCGCCCAAGCAAAAGCTTTCCGTTTTGGCTCCCATCGTACGCCATCGCAAGGGAGCTCATGTCAACGAGCTAGCACAGCTGCGCAAAGAAGGTTTTGTGCGCGCGCGGATTGACGGCCGAGTGCGGTTGTTGGAAGAAGACATCGACCTGTCGCCCAAACAACACCACACCGTCGAGGTGGTGGTGGACCGCTTGGTTTGGCGCGAGCAAGACCGGGCGCGCTTGGCCGATGCCGTGGAGCTTGCCCTGCGCAAATCCAAGGGCTTGGTGGCGATCGTCCGCCACGGGGGCGGGGAAGGCGAGACCGAGAAAAAAGGAGAGAAAAAGGATCAAGACAGGCTGTCTCAAAACGTCGCGAGCGCGGGTCCGGCAAGGCAAAAATCGTCGAACAAGCGGAATTTACTTGAAGTAAATGAGCATTCTGAGACGATTTTTAACGAAGCAGGGACAAGCGCAGCAGTTTTGAGACAGTCTGAAGAGACGCTGTTTAGCGAACACTTCAGCTGTCCCGACTGCGGTATTTCCTATCCGGAACTGGAACCGCGCATGTTTTCGTTCAACGCCCCTCAAGGAGCTTGTTCCGCCTGTGACGGTCTGGGCGGCACCTTATCGTTCGCCGAGCACCTGGTGATCCCCAATCCACGCTTGGCTGTCGCCCACGGCGTCATTGCACCACTGCGCAACCAACCGCACGGCTACCATTCCCAGATGGTGCGGTGCGTGGCGCAAGCATTGAATGTGTCGCTCTACACCCCGTGGGACAAACTGCCCAATGCCGCGCGGCAGGCGATCCTAAACGGGACGAAACAAAAGATTGGCTTTACCTTGCGTGGCGCGGCGGGAGAAACCGCTTATCAATTCAACAAGCCTTACGAAGGTGTGTTGCGCATGCTGCAGCGGCGCTATCGCGAAACCACCAGCCAAACCACCCGCGACGAGTTCGAGCGCTATATGGTGCGCATGCCGTGCTCGGAGTGTGACGGCACGCGATTGCGCAAGGAAGCCCGCCATGTGCGTGTCGGCGGCAAGGGCATTGGCGAGGTCATGCAGCTCTCCATCGGCCAGGCTGAAGCCTTTTTCAAACAGCTCCGGTTCACGGGGCAGCGCGCCGCGGTCGCGCAACCGATCGTGCGCGAAATTGCCGCGCGCTTGTCTTTTCTCACCTCGGTGGGCCTGACCTACCTAACGCTTGATCGCTGTGCCGGGACGCTTTCCGGCGGCGAAGCGCAGCGCATTCGCCTGGCTTCACAGGTGGGTTCGGCTCTCGTGGGAGTCCTTTATGTGCTGGACGAGCCAAGCATCGGCCTGCACCAGCGCGATAACGAACGGCTGTTGGGCACGCTCAAACATCTGCGCGACCTGGGCAACACGGTGCTGGTGGTGGAGCATGACGAAGACACCATTCGCGCGGCCGACCATGTGGTAGACATGGGCCCCGGCGCGGGGCGTTTGGGCGGCCACATCGTGGCCCAGGGAACTCCAAGCGAGATCGGTGCTCACCCCGATTCCCTCACGGGTGACTATTTGAGCGGCAGGCGTTGCATTGCCGTGCCCGCGCGGCGACGCGAGCACGAGCGCGGCACGATTGAGCTCACGGGAGCCGCCGGTAACAACCTCAAGGACGTGAACGTCGCGATCCCGCTAGGGACACTGACCTGCGTGGCCGGTGTCTCGGGTTCGGGCAAGAGTAGCTTGATCATGGATACGCTGTACCCCGCGCTGGCCCGGGCGGCTCGTCTGGGGATTAAGGCCCAACCCCTGGCCTTTAGGGAGTTGCATGGGTCGAGCAAGCTGGACAAGATCATCGACATCGATCAATCGACCATCGGCCGCACACCCCGCAGCAATCCGGCTACATACGTGGGTGTGTTCGACGGCGTCCGTCGCGTTTTCGCCTCGCTACCCGAGTCGGGCGTGCGCGGGTACAAACCGGGGCGCTTTTCTTTCAACGTCAAGGGCGGGCGCTGCGAGGCTTGCCAAGGCGCCGGCTTGCTCAAAATCGAGATGAACTTTCTGGCGGATGTGTACGTGACCTGTGACACGTGCGACGGCAAGCGGTTCAATGCAGAAACCCTGGCCGTCACCTACCGCGACAAAACCATCGCCGACGTGTTGGAGCTGACGGTGGACGAAGCCGCCGAGCTTTTCACCCCTTACCCAGACATCGCGCGCATGTTGCAAGCGCTGCGTCAAGTGGGGCTTGGCTACATTCACCTAGGGCAGCAAGCGACCACGTTGTCAGGCGGCGAGGCACAGCGGGTGAAGCTGGCCAAGGAACTGAGTCGACGCGCCACGGGGCGAACTCTTTACATTTTGGACGAGCCGACAACGGGCTTGCACTTCGCCGATGTGGCGCAGCTGCTAGAGGTCTTGCAGCACCTGGTGGAGCAAGGCAACACCGTCACGGTGATTGAACATAACCTGGACGTGATCAAGGTAGCCGACTGGGTCATCGACATGGGCCCGGAGGGGGGAGACAAGGGAGGCCGGTTGGTGGTTGCCGGCACCCCCGAGCAAGTTGCCCGACACTCCACCAGCCACACGGGCCGATTTCTGCGGTCCGTTCTTAAACAGGACAAGGGGTAACAAGCTTATTACCACATGTCGCCTAAGGCAGGCGTTTTGACAAATAACGAGCAAAAGCGGATGTTTTGGGAGCCAGAATATCAAACGAGGCCGCGTTTTGGGTTACCGAGGTTTCCAGGTCTCTCTGCGTGACAAAGCCGTCTAAGGCTAGCGCGGCCGTGCCCATCAGATAGATTTCTTCCGCTTGTCCCTCATGAACCAACTGGTAGGCCATGGGGCTTCCAATGCTACACGGCAAGGGCTGAAAAATAGCTCGCGGGTCTTTTTTTTGGCATATAGAACAACCGAATAAATCTAACAATTGATTTTTGTATCCAGTGGCAACAATAACATAATCAATATGGTATATCTTGCCGTCACTGTCGGTGAGTTGTGCTCCGTTTCCCGCAACACCGCGAGATACGTGCACAATCTGGTTAGGCGTGGCGACAAAATCCACCTGTTGCTCCAAAGATTCCCGCGGAGCCCGCGTGAGGTTTGTCGCGTCGGCACCCGGATCGGCTTTTTGGATCACGCGCTTGTGCTGGAATAGATTTTGAAAGAAAAAATTCCGATAGCGCGGCTTGGCTTGCTCGAAAAACCTTGGATAGGTTGTGTACCTTTGCCCGAACCAAAGGAGTTTTCGCGGATACTCTCTTGGCTGCTCTTCATCGTAGGCAACGCGAGGAGCCTCTCCGTATAAAAGTTCCACGATGGCATTGGCGGCATCTCCCGCGCCGATCACGGCCACACGCTTCCTGTTGAATTCATTGAGAAGATTGTGTTCGTTGTTTTTAAAAACCCGATTGAGGCGCAGCAGATCGTCAAACGTCATAACACGCGGCAGGCAGTTAGGAGACTCGCAGTGCTTGGCCAAACGCTGTTGCTCTCGCGCCCATTCTTGGTTTTGTGGTTCGTTTGGGGTCGGCAAATTCTTGGCGCTGCCCAGGCCTGTCGCAAGGACAATGGTTTTGGCCCGAACGTCTCGGCCGTCCTCCATTTCGATCTCATACCCGTCTTCAACAGGGCGAATCCGTTGCGCTTTTTTGCCAATCACAAAAGATGACGGCGAGAAAAAATGAGACAGGACTGTTTGTGCCCACAGATCTTGTGCAATCGGAAAAAGGGTAAGCCTTGTCGTGACACGGCTGCCCAGGGTCTCGGGGGGAAAAGAATGCGCATCGAATACGGGTTTAGGCTCAAGAGTGAATACGGGCGCAAAATCTCTCATGACGTAAGCACTCAACCCAACAGGCGCCGCGGGCAGGGAAGTCAAGGGCAAGGGAGAATTGAGTCGATAGCCTAAGGAAAAAAAATGCTCGGCCAATACGGGTTTCGCTTCTATTGTCAACACGGATGCCGTGCGGCTGAATTCTCTTGCTTGGTCAAACACACGCAAAAAGAGAGCTGTATGAGGACCTGCCCCCACAACAACCAGATCGTGCGTCTTTTTCGTATCCGCTTGTTCCTCCAGCAATATTTGATGGGCGTCATGAGCGATACTCTGCGCGCATTGCCAACGCTCGCGGCTCCCCAACGCCCCAGAGTTCTCAATGACCGACCGCAAAATCTTGTCGGCTTCTTGGGGTGGATTGACAGTGGGACCGGACCAGATCTTTTGCTGTAGCGTGTCGCAGACACGTTGTGTATTTTCAGATAAAACAAGCGGTCTATCGTTAACGCAAGAAACCGTGCAAACAGACAAAAAAACCACAAATAGTCGATTCATAGAGCAAAGATGAACCCAACCATGGAATTCCATGAGAAGTAATAGTCATGGCCGATCTTTTCCTCAATATCGCTCAGTTCTAATCCGAAGTAGTTTGACGATTTTATTCCCGTTCCTATCAAAACCCCACCCCAATCAACAAATGGTATCTCTAGACCGACCTCTGTGTTGGTGCCAAGACCAAACCACAGTGGTCGCGTGTCAACAATGTTTGCAACCATGAAGCTAGGTCCTGTCCCAAAACTTGCGTATCCCAGTAAAATATCCTTACAGGAAGAGCAAAGCGGGATTCTCCCCTTGACCGTCACTTGAATGTCGCTGTACAAGTCCAGGTAGTTTGATCCGTCGGGCATGGTCCCCGGCAAAATGAGCGCAAGGTGCGAGTTGAGTCGCGCCCCCACCAAAAACCACCAGCGCAAGGGATATTCGTAGCCAAGACTCAGCCCTACGTTGCTAAAAGCAAACGGTTTGCCGTGATGCGAGGGCAACATGTGAGCACCGGCCATCGGCGCCACGACAATTTGCTGCCTACATGCGCGGGATTCCTTGTATGTGCCGGACCACGCACTGGCGGCAAACAGCCAGATGACAAGGGCTATTTTGCTTCTATAAGACAACCGTTTCAAGGCGTGCTTCTCCCGACATTCCGTGTGATGATCTTCATTTCATGCGTCTCTTCTCGGCGTTGGTCATCACCGTGGCAACACCCGGGGATCGGCAAAAATTCCCGGTAAGGAAGTCCTCACCACGCTTGCATTCCAGATACGGGCATTGCCTTGGGAGCTCATCAAAAAACATCGCGCGCTCCTTCCGTGCGATTTCGTGTCGGAGCATCTTGGGAATAAACCGGATGCCGCAACATGTTGTTGGGGTTAGAAACCGCAAAAAACAGGAGGGTGTGATGACCAAAAAGCGGATATGGGCAAGAGTTGGTCTTGCCGCGGGGGTTCTGTGTTGCCTAAGCGCATGCGGTGACGGGAGTGGCGAAGAAGTAAGTAACCTGGCGTCTATAAGAAGTGCCGAGGATGCCGTTAGCGTATCTATCGATTGCAGTAATATAGCAATTGAAAAATACAGAGAACAAGTTAAAAATGACGATGGAACAAGTACTATTAGTGTACGTCAAGACTTAAGGGCAACACGTCTTTTTAAAGACGCTTGTCGTTCTTTAGTAGACGGAAAGTGTGATTTATATGGCGGTGATACTTTATGCAAGGTTAGATGTGAAAAATTGCCAAACCAAGAAATTTGCCGCAGATTTTCTGGCGACGAAGGTCACTGTAAAGAGAAAATAAGAACATACGGCAAACATCTAGCAACAAGACACGGAATAACTAAATATTATTACCATCATGCGTATGCCGGTTGCATAGCAAAGTGACACCAATCAGCGGCAAACCAATCCGCCGTCCCCAAACCTAGGGCGGCGGAATGCAGGGCAGGGCACTCGTTTGCCAACAGAGCCAGTATCCTCAACCCCACGCCGCTCTCGAAACACGAACTGACAACGGGTGTGATGCCGTGTCCATCGGCAACACGCGCGAGTTGAAAAAAGTGTCGCAGCCCTCCCCGCAACAGCGCCGGTTTGATCACCCACGCGCGCACGCCTCGTAACCGTTTGATCGCATGCAGCGGCCACTCGTGTACTGTTTCGTCCAGCGCGCACGGCAGGCCCGTTTGGGCGTGCAGTTGCGGGATATGGCGCGGATCCCGCACCGGTTCCTCCACATATTCCACCCAGTGAGGTTGAACACAAGCGCCAAATTGGAGCGCCTGCGCCAAAGTCCAACGGCGGCCCACATCCAACCGCAACGGCAGCGATCGACCACATGTTCGGTGAATTTCTCCAGTCAACTCAGCCGCTAGAGCCGGTGACAAATGCCCCACTTTCACCTTGATCGACCGCCATCCCTGCCGATGTCGGCGCAAGGCGTGCGCTAACATAGCGCGCGGCGGGCCTGGGGGAGTGAGGGCGCTGACAGACAGCGCTTTGGCGTGCGCCGGCTCGACGGCGCTTTCCGCCACGGTAGGCAAAGCGGTCTCAAGCGACCGCACTACAAAGCGCTTTGCGCCTAACTGCCACAATGCCGTCTCAACCCCCCAGCGCACCGAGGGGAACAGAGGCTCGGGCAATGTAGAGACGCGATGAATCGCGTCTCTACATCCCAGCCACCCGCTGGATTCGTGAGTTGACAAGAGGATGGGAAGCAAGCGTTGTATCTGAAGTTTGGCTTGCCGCAAGGTTTCTTTGTGCAAGCCGGGCAGCGGCGCGATCTCCCCCCAAGCAGTTAGGCCTTCAACTGTGCGCAGCTGGAGCAAAAGCCCTTCGCGAAGCCGCTGTTGTACCCCCGCGTTCGTGGTCAACGGCCACCGCAAGGGCAGGGCATAGCGCCACAACCGAGCCCCTTGCAGGGGTTTGCTTTCGCCCCACAAAGTGTCCTCGGCTACCGCCTGTGGTACTTTGTGGGGACCCCGTTTGTTTGCCATATACTTTGTCTTTCTCAATGTTCCAGCGAGTCCATTGGAAAAGCTACAGTAAAAAGCCCGCGCACCATGCCACACCGGCGCAAGCGATAATGGCTGCCGTTGCCGGCAACACCGGCACAAACTCACGAGGTTTGCGCGCGCGCCAAACAGTAAGAACAGGCATGAGCGCCAACGCGTGCCCGACAATCGCTAGGAAAACGAAGGGATACTTTTCTTCGGCCCAGGCGAACAAAAAGAGCGGCACAAAAGCCGGTAACAACATCGCCAACGTGTACTGCCACCGCGCAAAGTGGTCGCCAAACCGCACCGCGAGCGTGCGCTTGCCCGCTTGCGCGTCTTGCTCTCGATCCCGCAGGTTGTTGGCCGTGAGCAGGCCCACGGCCAACAAGCCGAACGCTAGGCCGACAACCACCGCTTGAGAGTTAAACCGCGGCGCTTGCACCGTATACGTCCCCGCCACGGCGACCGGGCCGAAGAAAAAGAGAACGAACAGCTCCGCTAAACCGATCTCCGCCAGCGGATACGGCCCCGCCGTGTAAAGGATGCCGCTGCCGATCGCCAAGACCCCTAGCGCGAGAAAAGGCCACCCACCCCGCGCTGCCAAATAGAGCCCCAACAGTGCCGCCCCGGCAAAGGCGATAATAAACCCCAACCGCACCTGTTCGGGTGATAGCAGCCCCGCTTGCGTCGCACGTACGGGGCCGATGCGCCGCGCCGTATCCACGCCTCGCATGCCGTCAACATAGTCGTTCACCAAGTTGGCGCCGATCTGCAGCAGCAGAGCACATGCCAGCGCGCATAGCCACGCCCCCGCGTGAAAAACGTCGTCGGCGCCGGCCAGGGCGCCGCCGACACAGACGGGCGCCGCCGACACCACCAGTGTCTTGGGCCGTGCCGCGATCAGCCAACCACTGCAGCCTCCGCGTGACTTAGCTTGCTTAGGCATTTCGTTCTGGCGGGATTTGAAGGAGGCTCCTTGGTTGCCACACCTTTTGTCTCTCACGGTACCTCGATTCTATCGGAATCCTTGGCAACAGAGCCACGCAGCGGCCGCAACGGCTCTTGGACGACCTCGGCCTCGGAGTCGTCTTGGTGAATAACCCGACGCACAACGCGGTCCGTCACGTCGGTTAGATAGACGCGGAGAGTGCGGGCAAGTTCTTGAAACTCGGGCCACAGCGTCTCGTTCACGAATTGCTTAGAGACCTTCGCCATGACCGTGGTACGGCGCTGGCCGGGGTATCGGTAAGGGCGAATGCCGTATCGTCGAACGAGAGCCAAAAAGAGTTTACGAGACCACATATCCGCCATCGAAAAGCGATATTCAACGGCCGGATCTTCTTTCTCATGCAGCCGAAGCCGTTCTAGAATGCGATTTCTCGCGTGCTCGGCGGCCGTCTTTTCTCCTTGGGTCGTCGCGCCGGCAAAGAGCATCTCGATGCGATGCAGTTTCTCAATCAGTCTAGCTTCGTCCACGAGATTCCTTCCTGCCGTAACGTAAAGTCGAGCGCTTTGTCCCAACCGTTCATCCGACCATCCGTGCCAATCCTGTGATCCGTGGTACTAGCCCGTGAGAGTCGCGCTGTTGCCGCGCGGGGGCGGCGGGTAAATACGCAACCCACGATGTCTAATGTCGTCATTGTCTTGACGCGGCAGGCGGGGGTTTCTCACGCCGGGAGGTTTTTTGGGGTAAAAGAGGAATGCAATCCATTTGGACTCCTCGAACAGGTCGTAGAGTGTGTTGCACTTTTTGTCCCACTCGGGCAGGTTCTCCATCACCTGCGCGAATATCTCGTCGGGGTCGATACCCAACTCGCGAAAAGCTTCTCCCTCCACGCCGGTACAGATGCCGTGACGCAAGATGTAAAACCGGCGCAACATCTTGCGCCGCCGCTTCAGTTTATCAATAAGGTTCCGCAGCGTATCAAGGCTGCCTTCCAACGTGGCGATTTGCGACAGCTGGCGGAAAAAGAGCTTTTCCTCCAGTTTGAATTTCTCTTGCATCAGACAAGGATCTTCCACGCGCCTGACAAAACGAGCGCGACACTGCATGGCGCGGTCGTCGGTTAGGTGCATTTGCTCGCACAGCACCGTCAAGATAATGCGGCCGGCGCTCAGCCTAACACCCAACTGCTCAATCACCTGGTCCAGCGGCTCATAGGGATTGCGCATCAACAAGCTCTGCACCCACAGCAGCAGCTTTCTAGCTAAACGTTTTAGGAACCTCACATCGGCCACTCGTATCACAGATTAAGCGTAAAGAGAAACCCTTGCCCGCACGGGAAAAGAAGGACCCGCACAAAAGATCCTACCTTTTCTCACAAGGCCTCCGCGTTCCCCTCAAGCTGCCAGTGTATGGCTTCCCTTGTCAACCCTGGGTGTTTTCTCCCTTGGCACGATGACTTTGCTCGCCACATGCCATACTCCCCTCGAATCGTTTCGGTTTCGCCGGAGGCTCCGGCGGCAAAAGGGGACGCAGTCCCCTTGCGAGGGGTGGGGCGGCGTGGAACAATGGGCAGGTTAAAGTTTGAGTGGAAAAAAAGTGATGCATGAGGGGGTTCATCTTTTCGTTCGCGACCTACGACTCGCCGCGTGCGTGGGAGCATCCGCGCAAGAGCGTGAAAAGCCGCAACAACTGGTGGCGCAACTCAATCTGATCACGGACACGATTGCCGCCTGTCACAGCGACGTATTGGCGGACACGGTGGATTACGCCGCCTTGACCCATCACTTAGCGCAAGAGGCAGGGAAAAAACAAACGCGCCTGCTCGAAGCTTTAGCCGAACAACTTGTGCGTCTGGTTCGAGCGCTCAATGAAAGCATGCGCAACCTTACGTCAAACTATGTTGAACTCAGCTTGGTCGACAGCGACACAGTCAGGTTTTCCAACTAC
>JBCCEG010000005.1:0-17392 GCA_039030455.1 Myxococcota bacterium
CTTGCTTTGGTCCACGCGATCTTGCTCGCCTCGCGAACCCAATACCACCGAGATCAACCGCGTTCCCTGTCGCGTGGCCGAGGCGATGAGACAATACCCCGCCTCTATGGAGAGCCCTGTCTTCACGCCGTCCGCGCTTGCGTCTTGCCACAGAAGAAAGTTCTTCGTGCACTCTTTTCTGCCCGCGAACGTAAAACATTTTTCCTTGAAAATCTTGTATTCTTCGGGAAAATCAGCGAGAAACGCCTGGGTCAATCGTGCCAAATCCCGCGCGGTGGAAACATGCCCTGCTTGCGGCAGGCCCGAGGCATTGCGAAACTGGGTGCGCGTCATGCCTAACCGAACCGCGTGCGCGTTCATCCGCTTAACAAAAGCCTGCTCGCCGCCGGCCACCGCTTCGGCGATGACAAAGGCCGCGTCGTTGCCCGAGTGCACCGTCAACCCCAGCGCCAGATCCCGCATCGACACGTGTTGGCCCGCTCGCAGCCACATGCGACTGCCGCCCTCCCCAACGGATTTCACAGCCTGGGGGCTCACGGGCACACGGGTGTGGGGCGCGAGAGTCCCTTGGCGCATGGCCTGGGCCAGCACATATAGCGTCATCACCTTGGTGGTGCTGGCCGGTGCCATGGGCACATCCGCCTTGTGTTGCGCCAACACGGCGCTGCCGGCGGGGTCAAGCAAAATCCACGCGCGCGGCCACTGCGTGGCTTTGCTTTCTAAAACATTTTGGAACGGCGGGGCAGTCGAGACAGCGAAGGTGTTGGGCTCGGCGGATTCCTCCGCTTTGTCATCCCCGGCGCCTCGCTTGTCATCCTGAGCGCGCAGCGCGAAGGATCTCCCTGCGTTGCGATTGGTGGAGAGATCCTTCGCGTCGCTTCCGCTCCGCTCAGGGTGACAGGGCGCAGCACCCCGCCATGCCAACACACCGTAGACAAATACACCCACGAAAATCCACAAGATCCATCTCTTTTTCCGCCGAATTCTTGCCTTGCGCCAAGGTTGGGGCGAATAGACTAACATTCACCCACTCGTTATCCGGCAGCGCGCAGTGCAAAGGATCTCCCCACGTTCCGACGGGTGTGGAGATTCCTGCTTTCGGGGACTTCCAAAAAGGGATCATGACCGACGGATGGCGAAAGTTTCTTTCTGTCATCCGGCACGAACGGAGTGAGGAAGGATCTCCCCAAAGCCGCGATTGGTGGGGGGATCCTTCGCGTCGCCGCCGTCATTCCCGCCATCCGACAATCCGATCAATCCCTTGAATCCGTGGCTACGTCTTGACCACAAACGCGTCGCCATTCTCGCGCGACACATCAACGCGGGCCTGCCCGCCGCGTTTGAGTTTGCCATACAGCAGCTCGTCGGCCAAGGGCTTTTTGATCTCTTGCTCGAGCAACCGCGCCAACGGCCGCGCGCCCATGGCTTGATCGTACCCCCGACGCCCCAGCAGCTGCTTGGCCGCCGGTGTCACCAGCAACCGCACGTTTTTCTCCGCCAGCTGTCCGGTGAGCTCCGCGAGAAATTTTTCGACGATTTTGCTCATGACCTCCGGGGTCAGGCAGGCAAAGGCAACACGCGCGTCAAGGCGGTTGCGAAACTCGGGCGAAAAGACACGCTTGAATGCCTTGGCATCCGCCTCGGTATCCATTGTGGCGCCAAAGCCAATGGCTGACTGCGTCAGTTCGCGAGCCCCCACGTTGCTGGTCATGATCAGCGCCACGTGACGAAAGTCCACCACCCGCCCACCGGCCGAAGTGAGACGCCCGTGATCCATCACCTGCAGCAACGTGTTGAAGATATCCGGATGGGCTTTTTCCACTTCGTCTAGCAGCACCACGCCGTGCGGCGTTTTGGCCACGGCATCGGTCAGCAGACCGCCTTGGTCAAAACCCACGTAGCCTGGCGGCGCGCCCAGCAGCCGACTAACACTGTGCGGCTCCATGTACTCGCTCATGTCAAATCGCATAAAGGCAATGCCAAGGCAATGCGCCAACTGCTTGGCCAATTCGGTTTTGCCGCAGCCGGTGGGGCCCGTGAATAGAAAGCAGCCCATGGGCTTGTCGGGGCCGCGCAACCCCGC
Source organism: Myxococcota bacterium (assembly GCA_039030455.1). Lineage (GTDB taxonomy): Bacteria > Myxococcota > UBA727 > UBA727 > JABDBI01 > JBCCEG01. The sequence goes on from JBCCEG010000005.1 coordinate 2,084, forward strand.
GCGCGCCAGCTTAACCGTGCTCGCCAGCTTGTCCACCGCCGCGTCTTGACCAAACACCACGTGTTTCAGCCGACGACCCAGGCGCTGCAACCCTTTGCGATCGTCAGCCCCCACTTCTTGGCAAGGTACCTGTGCCATGCGAGCCACGGTCGTCGCCAAATCTTGCTTGCGCAGGATTTTGCCGCGTTTGGCGTCGCCGTCACGCGCCAGTTTGAGCGCGGCGGCCGTTTCGTCAAGCAAATCGATGGCGCTGTCGGGCATATGGCGCCCCGACAGATAGCGCGTCGCCAGGTCCACCGTCCATTGCAAGGCCGCTGATGGAATACGCACATTGTGGAACTTTTCGTACCGCGGCCGGAGCCCCCGCAGCATGCTCACGCACACATCAGAGGCAGGCTCTTTCACATCCACCTTTTGAAAACGCCGGAGCAGGGCCTGGTCTTTTTCAAGGTGCGAAGCGTAGTCCCGGTAGGTTGTCGCGCCGATAAATCGAATCGACCTGGCCGTGAGGGCGGGCTTGAGCAAGCTCGAAGCATCCATGCTGCTGCCCGTGGTGGCGCCCGCGCCCATGAGCGTATGCATTTCGTCTAACACCAAAATACAATGCGGCTTTTCTTCAAGAACCTTGAGCAAGCCGCGTAAACGCCCTTCGAAGTCGCCGCGATAACGCGAACCGGCTAGAATGGCCGCCATATCCAACGCATACATGTGAGCACCGCGCAGGCTTGTCGGCACCTTATCTTCGGCAATCGATCGCGCCAGACCGTGGATCAACGCTGTTTTGCCCACGCCCGCCTCTCCCACGAACAGCGGGTTGTTCTTCGTCCGCCGCGCCAGCACGTGAACCGCGCGATCTAGCTCTTGCTCACGGCCGATGCAAGCATCCAACTTGCCATCGCGAGCTAGCTTGATGAGATCGACGGCGTAACGGGTCAGGGGACCTTCTTGCCCCGAGGCACCGGGCAGCGAATCCGGCATGGCGGCGGGAGAAAAACCGCCTCCCTGCCCCTTGGTCTGGGCCTCGGACTGCCCCTGTTCGATAAAGGCGGCGACGTCCAGCTGATTTAAGCCCGCTTCTCGCAAGACGTGAACGGCGTAACTGTCGCTCTCGGCGAAAATGGAGACCAACACATTGGCGCTCTCGACCGTTTTGCGGCCCGCCCCCAGTACATTGATGGCCGCCCGTTGCAGCACCCGTTGCACCCCCGTGGAAGGCAGCGTTTCAAACTCCCGATCAGCGGGGACGGATTCCACTTGGGTTGATAAAAAAGTGGTCAGCTGCCGGCAGATGCGCTTGACGTCCACATCGTGCTCTTGCAGCGCCTGCACCACGTGACCGTCGTGCAACAAGGCCAAGCACAGATGCTCGAGCGTCGCGAACTCATGTCGCCGTCGATTCGCTTCGTGCAACGCTGTCTGAACAGCTTGCTGAACCCTTTGTCCAAGCACCTTTTCCCCCTTGTTCTCACTCACGCCCTGGGCTGCGGTTCCGCCGTCAACACCAACGGCATGCTCTGCCGACGCGCATACGAGGTTGCCAGTTCCACTTTGCTCTCGGCAACGTCCTTGGTGTAGCAACCGACAACTGCCTTTCCCTGTTGGTGCACCTTGAGCATTAGCTCTTGCGCCTTTTGCTCGCTCTTGTAAAAAAACCGCATGAGCACGTGCACCACGAATTCCTGCGTTGTGTAATCGTCGTTGTGCATGATCACCTGAAACTGCCTGGGGATTGTGGTAGAGGTTTGTTGCCGAGGCAATACATCGCTCGCGCTGTCCAATGAAGCCTGCCGGTGTTCCATGTTGCTCTCCGTTTTGCAAAACCACGGTTTTTGTCGCGTTGCCGCTTCATTATTTCAGTCATCACCCACCCCATGCAAGTTGCCTCGTGCTCGTCGCATCTGATCCCAGCCTTCATTGACAACAACGTTGCATGAAGGGCTCATTATTCCCTCGACAAACAGCACTGAAAGGAGCGGTTGTATCAGGCTTTCGCTTGACTAGCGTCTTGCTGAGACTGGTCGTCCGCAGGCAGAGGCGTTTTGTTACCACACTGAGGGCATTCGTGTACTGTGCTGTCGCTCCCCCGAGACGACTTGGCCAATACGTAGGGACACTTGCAGGCGCTACACGGGGTGTTCACCGGCTTGTGCCAGGCGGTAAAGTCACAGTCGGGATAACGATTGCAGCCGTAAAACGTTCGCCCGCGCTTGCTGCGACGGGTCACCACATCTCCCTCGCACCCATCTTTAGGGCACTTGACCCCCGTGCTCATGGGCTGCGTGTGTTTGCAATCGGGGTAACGACTGCAGCCTAAAAACGTGCCAAAACGCCCGCGTTTCACTTGCATGGGCGAGCCGCATTTGGAGCAAACCGCATCTGTTTTAGGCTCTTCTTGCAGCACGATTTTGCCTTCATGCCGCGCAAAAGCACGGCGATTGACACAATCAGGATAATTGGCGCAGCCCAAGAAATACCCGTTGCGTCCCCAGCGAATGACCATGTTGGCCTGACCACAACGATCGCAGCGGATATCGGTGGGCTCTTGCGCACGCTTGACATCCCGCATGGTTTCCTTGGCTTTTTCCACTTCGCCCTCAAACGACTTGTGGAATCCCGCCAACATGGCTTGCCAGTCAGCCTTGCCTTCTTCAATCTCATCCAAGCGCTCTTCCATGCCCGCGGTAAACGCCACGTCCAGAATTCTAGGGAAACTTTCCACCAGCAAATCCGTCACCAAGGTTCCCAAATCGGCGGGGTGTAGACGCCGCTCGCGCTTTTCCACATATCCTTTGTCTTGGACAGTAGAAAGAATCGCCGCGTAAGTAGAAGGGCGACCAATTCCCTTCTCTTCAAGCTCTTTGACCAAACTCGCCTCGCTAAACCGCGGCGGCGGCTCGGTAAAATGCTGTTTGCACAACACTTCTCGCAAGCAAACATCTTGACCTTCTCGCAGCACCGGCAACTTGGTCTCCTCTTCCGTTTGCTGCTCCTTGGCTGCTTTGTCGTCTTCGTCAAGCGCCTCGCGATAAACACGCAAATACCCCGCGAAACGCAAAACGCTACCATTAGCGCGCAATTCATGCTTGCCGCAAGCGATATCCACCTGAGTGCAGTCGTATTCGGCCGGCAGCATCTGCGACGCCACGAACCGCTCCCAAATCAACCGATACAGCTTATAGGCACGCTCGTTGACAAAAGGCTTAACGGACTCGGGCGTGCGCTGAACGGAAGTGGGCCGAATCGCCTCGTGGGCGTCTTGCGCGCTGCGTTTGTTCTTATAAAAATTGGGCTTGCCGGGCAAATACTCCTTGCCGTAGCCGTCGCGAATCCATGCTCGCGCGTCTTGCACCGCCTGATCGCTCACCCGCACGCTATCGGTTCGCATATAGGTGATGAGCCCCACGGCGCCTTCGTCGCCCAACTCCATGCCTTCGTACAACGACTGCGCCACGCGCATGGTCAGGCTGGGCGGAAAGCGCAACGCGCGCGCGGCATCTTGCTGCAGGCGCGATGTAATGAAAGGCGCGGCGGCGCGGCGTTTGCGAGGTTTTTTAACCACGCTCGCCACACGCGCGGCGGCCTTGGCCAAATCCGCCTTGACCGCATGCGCCTGCTGTTCATTGACCAACTTGGCCTTTTTGCCGTCTGTTTTGTGCAACTTGGCCCAAAACAAGGGTTTCTCGCCGGCATCGACGTTGGCCTCTACACTCCAGTACTCTTCGGGCTTAAACGCCTCGATAGCGCGCTCGCGGTCCACCACCAAGCGCACCGCCACCGACTGCACCCGCCCCGCGCTCAAACCGCGACGGACCTTGCCCCATAACACAGGGCTAATCTCGTAACCCACGAAACGATCCAAGATGCGCCGCGCCTGCTGAGCTTGGTAGAGATCCGTATTGAGCTGGTTGGCCTGCTGCAGCGCTTGCCGCACGCCGGATTTGGTGATCTCGTGGCAGCGCATGCGCCAAATGGCGGGGGTGGGGTTGCCTGCAGCTTTAAGCTGATCCTGCTCGGTGCCCTTTTTAGTTGCCGCGCGGCGCCGCGTTCCTGTTTTCTTGCCCGCCCAAGCGTCTTGGATAACGCGCGCGATATGGTGCGCAATGGCTTCGCCCTCTCGATCAGGATCGGGCGCCAGATAAATCTTGTCCGCCTTCTTGCCTGCTTGTTGCAGCTCTCGAATCACCTTTTCCTTGCCGGCGATAGGCACGTACTCAGGCGTGAACCGCCCGCCCGTGACGGTGACTCCCATCCGATCAGTTGGCAAATCGATAATATGGCCTACCGATGCCTTGACATCAAAACCCGCTCCCAGATATTTGCGCAGGGTTTTGGCCTTGGCCGGTGACTCCACCACCACCAGTGCTTTAGACATTAAGCCTTCGTCTCCTTAAGCAACACTCGCTCTCCCTCTCGCGCCGCGTATCCCAAAAGCTCCAGCTGCAACAAACACTCCTGCAGCTGGGGAATATTCACGTTCAGCTTGTGACACAGCTCGTCGGTGCTTGCAACCCCCTGCTGCTTGCGCAGCAACTCCACCACGCGCGCCTGCGTGCCGCTCAAAGCGGCAGCCGACACTGCCCGCGGCGGCGACACTGGCGCCGGCAAGGCAGCGACCAACGGCATTTGCGCGGACGCCGCCTTAACTCGCCGCGCTCGAACCAATGGCACGGCGGCTGATTTGGGTTGTCGGCCAAAGAGCTCGTCAAGCAACGCTCCGCCGTCAACATACGCTCTGGCTTGCCCTTGTTGCAGCAACCCGTTGGCCGCGCCCGCTAGCGGGTCTTCGGGCTCACCCGGCACCGCCCATACGGGGACACTCAAACGCTTGGCGTAGCGGACGGTATGCAATGTACCAGACTCTACGCCGCCCTGCACCACGATCACGGCGTCGGCTACCGCGGCCATGTATTGGTTACGAACCGCGAACAAAAACCGCGCCTCTTCCACCCACGGGCCAAACGGTGTCAGCACCGTGAGCAACCCGCCATGCCATAATGACGACAACCGCCCCGGACACAACGGTTGCCCCGGCCGCAACGGCGTCCCTAAAACCGCCACCGTGCCCCCGCCGGCGGCTACGGCACCCTCGTGCGCGGCGGTGTCGATGCCTACCGCGCCGCCTGAAACCACCAAAACCCCCGCCCGCGTCAGCTCGCCGGCGATGCGCCTTGCACGCTCCAGCCCTTTCGGTGAAGGATGGCGCGTGCCCACCACGGCCACCACCGGCCGCTTTGCCAAACAAACCACATTGCCCTGCGCGAACACACACCACGGCGGCGCCGGCGCCCGTGTCAGCCTGCCCAGCTCATGCGGCCCACCCGCCCCCAACACGGTGCCTCCTCGCTCCGCAAAGGCATCCACCAAGCCCGCCTGTTCCAACGCCCACGGCACCCGCGCCGGATCGCTGATTTCCTTACCCATCTCGGCGGCAAAAACCTGTAACGCCGCCGCCGGATTGCGACACAAGGCATCGGCACCCCCGCGCGCTTCAAGTTGTGCGCGGTAGCGCCCCGGCACTCGCAACGCGGCCAAAGCCGCTAAGATATGGTGCGGATGGTACTCTGACCCCGGATGCTGGTCTCTCTGTTGGAGTGATTGTTCAATCCGCACGTTTTGCTCATTCATTGCTAACTCCCCATTGACTTTGACTTTAACACAATTCGCCGGTTTCGCATCACTAAGCCAACCTAAAATATATCTTAATCCGTTCAGCCTCCAACCGCGTGGCCGGGAACTGAATCAGGTTAACCGCTGCGGCAAAAAGCCTCCCGCCTGCATGTGCCACATACGGGCATAGTGCCCCTCCGCCGTCAGCAACTGCTTGTGAGTGCCGTCTTCGACAATCCGCCCCGAATCAAACACCAGCAGCCGATCCATGCGTCGCAAGGTAGAGAGACGGTGGGCAATGACAACTACCGTGCGACCCCGCATGAGAGAAAGCAAACTCTCCTGAATCAGATTCTCCGTCACCGAATCCAACGCACTAGTTGCTTCGTCAAGCACCAGGATAGGCGCGTCCTTCAGCATGGCGCGAGCGATAGCAATACGCTGCCGCTGTCCACCCGAGAGCTTAATTCCTCGCTCCCCCACCAAACTCTCATACCCGTTGGATAACCGTTCGATAAACTCGTGACAATGCGCCTGTTTAGCCACGGCAATCACTTCCTGCCGGCCGGCATCTAGACGCCCGTAGCGAATATTTTCGATCAGGCTGCGGTGAAAAAGCGTGGGATGTTGGGGAATCACCGCGATATGCCCGCGCAGGGAATCACACGTTACCCTGCTAACATTTTGCCCATCGATGCAAATTCGGCCCCCCTGCAAGTCAAAAAAGCGTAATAGAAGATTGACAAACGTACTTTTACCGCCACCCGAAAACCCCACTAGCCCAACTTTTTGCCCCGCTGGAATGTGGACATTCAATTGATTGAACACATTTTCGTCAGCCTCATAGGCAAACGTCACATCTTCGAACGCGATCTCACCCCGAGGAACACATAACGTTGCCGCGCCTCGCGCGTCCACCACGTCATGCCGAGCCCGCACGAGCTGGAGTGCCTGGCGACATACGCCCAGCTCCTTAAACCAGTAAGGCAACTCCATGCCCGCATACCAAACAAGAGCCACAATATTGAGGGTGGTATCCAAAATAAGCACCAATTCCCCTAGCGTAACGGCATCGTGCTGCCAGCTGTGAATCAAAAACCACAGCATACCCAAGCCCGGCAGCAAAAAAGCGGAGATACCCAGCACAACGTGCACCCGCGCGATAAACAGCAACAAATGGCGGTGCTTGGTTCGCTCTTTGCCTTGTTGGGTCCGAATGCGAATGCGTTCGTAACGCCCCCGTACAAATAGCTTAACGTTGACAAAGTTTGTGATTGCGTCAACAACACGCCCTGCTAAAGCCGTCTGGCACCCCGCGTGCTCATCCGACAGCCGAATGCATTTCCCGCTGGCGGCCAAACAAATCCCGATATGTAGCGTTGCCCAAGTCAATAGCACGATGGCGAACACAGGGTGCAATAAAGCAAAACTCGCGGTGGCGATAAGAACGGCCAATATCGTGGGAGCGAAGAGTTCCATGAACTCCTCTACCACTTCGCTGGCGCTGCGAGACACGTTGTCGATCTTGGCGGCCACGTCGCCCACATAACGGTTGGCGAAGTACCCGTAGGAGTGCTCGCCCACGTAATCGAACAGTGCCATGCGGATATGGGATTCAAGCAACGGAGTAACGCGCACCACCAAAAAGTCGTAAGCGCGCGACATGAGCTCCAACATTGCCCAAAACCCCACCCATAAACCCAAAATAGGAGCCAAGTGCCCCCAAATACCGCTTTTGTCACCGGCGTACGCCTCAATCCGATCGACCAACTTGCCCACAAGCCGTGGCCACACTGTTTCTTGCAGCGCAAGAGACATGGCTAACAACTGGGCTACTGCAAACCACGGCCACTGCTTACGCAGAAAATGCCAAAAAAATGCTCCTAACCCACTGGGGATATGCTCATGATTCATGCGTTCAGTGATGACGCGTCCGCAACCTTGCTGTCAAGCGAACGTCGGCGGCGCGGCAGCGCCTTTGGAGTGCGGCCGCTTGAGGCTGCTGTTTGCTTGCCCCGCTTAAATCACGGATGCTTTTAAAGTGCGGTGGCTTTTTGCCCCAAAAAGTTTGCCGCCTCGCGCCAATACTTTTCGGGCTGTGGAGGGCAACGCCGAGCGTTAGCAGTCTGCGGTGCAGACTGCGTGCCTGGAACAGGGGAGAAGCTATGCTTCGACCTGGGTCCGCAGGACCCCTACTTGACGCCGGTCTTTGCTAGATCAAAGCAGCCACCACGACGGTCACCGCTACCTTGGCAACAAACTTCCATGTCTCTGGGTCTTTCAATTTTTCTTTGGTTTTCTCCTTTGCATTTTGCAAGAAATCGACGATTTTCTTTTCCGCTTCTTTTTTTGCCTTATCTTTCGCTTTTCGCAAAAGCTTTCCAGCCAATGATTTTGTGTCATCGGGACTCACGAGCAAACATGCCGCCATGAAGTGGTTTTCAAAAACCGAGCTCTTGATCATATTCAGATATATCTTTTCTCTTCCTTTTGCTTGGTTTTCTTGCTTAAACTTAAAGAAATCACCAGAGTAAGTTCCGCAAAAGGAGTCCAACAGTTCGTCAGTGCACAAGACAGATCGCATGGATTTGATCGACGACCTAATGACGGTTCCAAATGAATCTTCGCAGGCTGTCTTATATTTTCCGCCTTCTTCCTTTTCAGCCATATTAGAAAAATCTTTTTTTTCGTCTAAATATTTAATCATATTTTCATATCCTTGCCCTAATACTTCCTCTCTAACAACTTCTTTCTTCAGCTCTTGGATTTCTTGATTCCACAACTGACTCAGCCCGGTTGAATCGCCTGCTTCGGCATTTTGCGGCGCGGGACCCTGCCTCACTGGAATATCCTTGCACGCTCCGGCTACTTTAAACTTCCGCAAAATGTTCCCCAAATAGCGCCAACATCGTTCTTCACTCGTCTCGAACAGGGCAAGGTTTTCCGCCTGCGACCGCCGAGCTGCCTCCTCGGTCTGATCACACCCCGCGACAGCGGCGCAGGTCACAAAGGCCAAAACCGTTCTTTTCCACCACATCCCTTTTCTCCCAAGCTCACATCAATTTGCAAAAAGGCCGAACGCAAAAGCAGCCACGGCTTGCCATGTCTTTGGATCCGTCGCTCTCTCTTTCACCTGTTTAGTCGCTTCTTTAAAGGTTGAATTGACAGCTTTTTTTACACCTTCTCCCGCGGCCGCCAAGGCTTCTCGCCCAAGCTTCCCTACCCTAGCGTTCAACACGGAGATTCCGCTGGAGTTGACCGAAAGGCACTTCGTCATGAACATCCCACTAAAAAGGGAATCGAGGACAACTAGTTTTGATATGTTTTCCAAGTTGTTGGGAACGTTCGCATGACTATAGGCTTGGCAAGTCTGCTGGACGAGCTCGGGGACGCAGGCATCGTTTTTAATTGCACTGGCAGTGGTGAAAGGCGCGGTAAGGCCGATGGCGTCTTGGCATGCCTTGACGTATGATTCTTTCCACTCTTCGTCAACAACTGGATTAGCACTCAAATCAACGCTCTCTCTTCTTCCATTCGGACGACTATTATCGATGCTGCCTCTACTCCCGTCCTGTCTACCGCTTCCCAGAACAATACTGCCTCTGCGCCCATCCTGCCTCTCAGAGGGAATCTCTTTCAAAACACCGCACTTTGTTCCCGAAATCTCGAACCGCGACTTAATCCCCCCTAAATACCGCCAACATCTTTGCTCGATCGATTCAAACGAAGCCAGTTGCTCCGTCTGGCTGCTTGATCTGCTATCGCAACCGCACGGCAGCATCCCCAACACCATCAAACACGCCCATACCTCCGCGCGCATCGCGCCGATCCCCATCCGTGTCTCCGGTTTGCCCTCGCCTTTAACGCAAACAAAACACGGTCACGGGTGAATCTATTCCACGGCGTTTTTCATTTGAACCCGCTCTAAGCTAAAGCGTTGCCCAGCAAGCGCCTACCCAGCTCGCGACGATCGAGCTGACGCAAACGATGCGCGCGCACAATGGCCCGCAAATCGTCAACAGCTTCGTCAAGCCGGTCATTGACGATCACATGGTCGTAATGCTGCAACCCAACTTGAATCTCCCGCACCGCATTGCGCAGTCGCTCTGCAATACCCTGCGGCCTGTCGGTCCCGCGCCGCCGCAAACGCGTTTGCAGCTCCGCCAACGATGGAGGAACAATAAAGACCAGCAAGGCATTTGGTAGGCGCTGCCGCACCTGCATGGCCCCCTGCACGTCTAAAATAAACAAAACGTCGCGGCCCAAGTCTTGCTGCCGCCGCACCCAACGCGAACCAGACCCATAAAAGTGCCCGTGCACCTTGGCCCACTCCACAAAGGCATTTTGCCGGACCATGTCTTGAAATGTCTCTTCATCCACAAAATGATAGTCCAAGCCGTCACGCTCGCCTTTGCGCCGAGGACGCGTGGTGGTGCTAACGCTCACATGCACGTTGGGGTCGCTTTGCGCCAGCCGGCTTGCCAACGTGGTTTTGCCGGCGCCGCTGGGCGCGCTCAGCACAAGCACCAGCGGACTATGCTCTCTGTTGTTTTCCATGGCAAAAAGGGGTGTACCATCGCCGCCGCCCAGATGCAACGGTCACTGCGTGACTTTGCTTGAGCACACCCACACTCCTTGCCTCTCGGAGTCTTCGATGCCATCGGAGCCTCTGGAAACAAAGCCACACGGTGGCCCCCACGGGGGGTGTGATAACCTAAGCCGGTGACGGCGCAAGCAAACGGACACCAAGCCCTAGCAAACGGGGCCGCGCGGCAACATCACTGCGCCGGAGGCATTGTCGCCGTCGCAACGACAACAAGCTGGCAATATCTAGTCATGAAGCGGCAACGAACGACGGGACGCGTGGAATGGGTGGCGCCCAAGGGGCATCTAGAATCCGGTGAGACATCTCTTACGGCGGCGCGCAGAGAGATCGTCGAAGAAACGGGATTGACTGATCTGCACATGCTAAAGCCCGTGGGAACGCAGCAATTCTCGTTCAAAGGATTGAGGGGGAGACCGCATGAAAAGCAAGTGGACTGGTACGTATTCGTCGTTGGTGACACCAACGTGTTGCGGCTCAACGGCGCGGAAGGTTTTGTGGAAGCCCGCTGGCTGCCGTACGAGCAAGCACGGGCTTTGTTTACCCACTCGGGATTTTTGCCCTTTTTGCAACGCGCGCGCGACGTGTTGCGGCGTCATGGCTCTGGTTCCTAACAAATCAGTTTGTGATGGAAATCTCCTTTGAATCCCCTGCCTTGCTGGGGTTGCTAGTACGGCGCTATAAGCGATTTTTAGCCGATGTGGAGCTTTGCCGCCAAGGGCAATCCACCGTCGTCACCGCGCACGTGCCCAACACGGGCAGCATGCTGGGCCTTTGCGACCCAGGCAACCCTGTTTTGCTCACACCAACTACCACGCCTGGGCGCAAACTGCCCTACACGCTGCAAGCCGTGCGCGTGGGCGAAACGTGGGTGGGGTGCAATACGCATCTGCCCAACCGCCTGGTTCGCGCCGCGATGGAGCAAGGCGCTTTTCCCGCCGTACAAAGCTACGGGCGCATTCGGGCCGAAGTCCCCTACGGCGTGGACAACCGCTCACGGATTGACCTGTTGCTGAGCGAACACGCGCAAGGGCAACCGGACTTGTTCGTTGAAGTGAAGAACGTCACGCTGCGCTGCGGCGACAACGCCTGTTTTCCCGACGCAACGACAATTCGAGGGCAAAAACATCTGCGCGATTTGATGGACCAGGTTCACCAGGGCCACCGCGCGGCGCTGGTTTTCATCGTCCAGCGCACTGACTGCACGGCGTTCGCCCCGGCCGCGCACATTGACGCGGCCTATGCCAAGCTACTCAGCCAGGCACACAAGGCCGGCGTGGCATTATGGTGCCGCATGGCGCGGGTGAGCCCCCACGGCGTCGCCCTGGCGGGAGAACTGCCGATTGAAGGAGTTGCAAGATAAATGGGTTGGGACAAAGCATCCGCACAAATCCTGTGATCTGTGATCACAACTCGTAACGCAAACCAAGAAGAAAGTCCGTGGCAAACGAGTCGGTGCGCGACACATCGCGCCAGTTAGGCGTGACGTTCAGCACCAGAGCCGCCACTCCCAAAAAGACTTCCATGCCCACTCGACCCTGAATGCCTACTGTCATGCTCGAAAACAGTGTTGCGTCGGCGTCGGCCGGATCCTTGTCGAACATCCGATCCAGACCAAACCCGGGCGCCGCGTACAAATAGATCAAATTGGCTAGGTTGACCCCCAACGGCAAGTCCGTAATCAAATGAATGCCCTGAAAACGTTCGATGGTTTCCTTGGCAAAGCTGTGATCGTAACCCAGTTCCAGCTGCAGTCCCATGAAAAAGAGGCGGGTGATAGAGCCCAGCATCCGCCCCATCCAATCAAACCCAACATGTCCCGCGACCTGATCCGCGTCGGCGAACAAATTGCCCGCGTTGATCACTCCCCCCGCCACGCTCAGGCCCCACTCTAAACCCGGCGTGGGCTGGTGGGTAAAGCCAAACCCCGTATCCAAAAAACGCATGCCCACGCCGTCGGGCACATGCAGACCGGCGGCCACGCCGTTCATGGCCCGCATGGGCTCGTCACGCGACAAGGGGACAGGGGACTGATACGACACGGCGCCGGCCGCGGCGGCCGCCAGCCACCCCGCCAACGCCAAACCCACGACCGAACGCCAAGACGCTTGCACGATCCGCTTCTCCAGCAGCTACCAATGCTCGTGTGTAGCGACGGGATTAATCACGTCGCTACGAACAAGGGACATTGTTGCCATATCATTGAATGGAATAGCCCTGATAGCCTCGATCTGTCAATGTCCGATAACCAATCGAAAACGCAACGGCCGACCGACGCGGCAGCGCGCAAGGCAGCCCTGCGCCGGCGAACCAAGGCGTGGCTGGCGCGACACGCCGCGCGACAAAGAGGCCCGCAAGGGGAACTTGCGTTGTGTCACGTCGTCGATTTGATCGACCGTCGCGAGCGCTGGAGAGAATGCATCACCGATCCCGTCGCCCAAGAAAAAATGACCGCCGTCGCCCTGTTTGTCAGTCTGTGCGACGAGATCGATCTGAATCCCCTACATCACTGGCTCACCCAACGGGGAATCGAACGTTGGGTACCGCGAGGCGGCGCTGAATTCTGTAGAGACGCGGTTAACCGCGTCTCTACATCCGAAGGGTCAAAGCACCTTCCCTGTCATCCTGAGCCTGTCCTGAGTGTTAACGAAGAACGAGCGAAGGATCTCCCCGATCCCCGCATCCCCAAACACTGCGGACTGTTATTGGTTCCCGGCCTGGCCTTCGACCGACGCGGCAACCGCCTAGGCCGGGGGCAAGGCTACTACGATCGATTGCTCCGGCACCTCTACAAAAGCCCCCGCCGTTCGCTAACCGTAGGCATGTGCTTGCGCGAACAAGTGCTCGATCACATTCCGGTGGAACCCCACGACCAACCGGTGGACGCCGTCTGCGTCCCCGGCGAGGGGGTAGTGTGGCGGAGGGGTTTTATGCGATCCTCCCGAGAAGTGGTTGAAAAAAGGATGATGCGTGCGCACGATTGACGTTCGCCTGCTGGCGATCACACTCATCGCGACAGCAGGGCTGTCGGCCCTGGTCGCCCTGACCGCGGCGCGGCGCTGCAAGAACAAGCACGATTACTTTTTGGCTGGTCGGCAACTGGGATGGTTGCCGTTGGCATTCACGCTGGTGGCCACGCAATTGGGCGCGGGCATGATTCTAGGGGGGAGTGAAGAAGCCTTTGCCGCGGGCGTCACGGGCTTGTTTTACAGCGCCGGCATGGCCCTGGGCTTTGTGGTGCTGGGGTGCGGTGTCGCGGCAAAACTGCAAGATCTGGGCATTTGTACAACCGCCGAACTGTTCGAGACCCGCTACGGCTCACGGCAGCTCCGTCTGCTGGCCTCGCTGTTGTCGGTGATCACGCTGGGAGGGTTGCTCACGGGCCAAGTGGTGGCTTCCATGCAAATTCTGGGTCCCATCGCCGGCGAGTGGACCACCGGGTTGCTGGCGGTGCTTTGGGTCGTTCTTATCGCCTACACCATGTTCGGCGGTCTCAGCGCCGTGGTCGCCACCGACGTGCTGCAAGTGGGCGTCATCGTCGTGGTGTTGCTGGCCGTGTTTGGCATGTGCTTGCTCAACTCCGCCGATCCCCTGCCGCCAAACGCATGGCTGAGTACACGCGCGGGCGACACCCCCGCCGTGCCGTGGCACAGATGGCAGAGCCTGTTGCTGATGCCCGCGTGCTACTCGTTGATCGAGCAAGACCTGGCGCAACGATTCTTTGCCGGCAAAAGCAAACGCGCCGCCGTCATCTCCACCTTTGTCGCGGCGGTGGTGTTGCTGTGTCTGGCGTTGCTGCCGGCATACTTCGGCTTGAAGGCGCGCGCGCTGGTGCCTCTTAGCACCCCCTTGCCCGACGGCGCCAATCCCCTGCTCGTGCTCGTGGACAGCTTGGGCAGTCGGCTGCTCACGGCCATGACCTTGTGCGCATTGCTTGCGGCCATCAGCTCCACCGCCGACTCGCTCCTATGCGCCATCGCATCCAACGTGGTGTACGACTTTGGCCGAGCGGGCAAAACCAGGCTATCTCAAAACGTCGCGAGCGCGGGCACGGCGAGGCAAAAATTGCCGAGGAAGCGGAATTTATGTGGGATAAATGAGCATTCCGAGACGATTTTTAACGAAGGCGGGGCAAGCGGAGTAGTTTTGAGACAGCCTGAGATGTGGGTGTCGCGCGCCGTGACGGTCGTGGTCGGCATCACGGCGCTGGGGCTGGCCCCCTACGCGGGCGGCATCCTCCAAGTCATGGTGATGAGCTATACCCTCTCGGTCAGCTGCCTGTTCGTCCCGCTGATGGCTTGCTTGGTCAAGCAACGTGTCTACGCACAAGCGGCCTTCACCTCGTGCGTTTTAGGACTGGGCGGCTTTCTCTGGGCGCTAGCCCACGCTCCCGAGGGTGAGTCACCCGAAGCCCTTTTCGCGTTGGCGCTCTCGCTGTTAGGTTATGTGGTTGCCGACAGATGGATGCGGCTAAGTCATCGTGCCATAATCAACCCATGAACACCGCGCGGCCGCTGTCTTCTTGCATCGTCAACCCCGGCGGTCCCGTGCCCAGGGGTGTGTCGGACTTCACCAAGCTGCGCGAGGGCGGCTATGCGTTCGTGGACAAGAGTTTGTTCATCAAGGAGATCCTCGACGGCGGCGACGATGTCACGCTGATCACCCGCCCGCGCCGGTTCGGCAAGACGATCAATCTAAACATGCTGCGTTGCTTTTTGCATTGGCCGCTCGATCACCAACCGGATCTCTTTGACGGGTTGGCGATTAGCGGGACGGGCGAACGCTATCACCAAGAGCGGGGCAAGCGGCCGGTGCTGTTTCTTACCTTCAAGGACATCAAGGCGGGCAATTGGGACGATGCGTGGATTGGGTTACGCGGCTTGCTGTCGAAGATTGCCGAAACCCACGCTCGCGAGGCGCCCTTGGATCAGCTCGTGTCCGACCAACGGGATGTCCTGAAAAAGGTGATTCAAAAGCAGGCCAAACCCGCCGAGTGCAAACCGGTCCTGGCCGTTCTCACCGAACTGTTGACCCGCAAGCACGGGGAGAAACCCTGGGTTCTCATTGACGAGTACGACACCCCTCTGCACGCGGCGTAC
>JBCCEG010000006.1:0-16275 GCA_039030455.1 Myxococcota bacterium
CACAATCCCCTCCGCCATGCCCTTGCCCGGACAGACCGAACCAAACACGGAGGCCGACTCAAACCCTAGCTGTTTCAAGGCCCGCGGCCGTATTTCCTTGGGCGCCCATAAGCGTGTCGTTGTTCCCTGCTGCCCCACCCGCGCCTCGTCTTGAAACCATACGAGCAGACGTTTTCCCACGGCCTTGTCTCCCACGGCCTCTGGCACGAGAAGAGGGAATTTTTTTTGGAACTCTTCTTGGGCCTTGGGGTCGGACTGGGGGTGTTGGCTGCGACTGGTGACCCAGGATCACCTACTTTGTAACATTATTTTCTAGGATTGGTATCATAAGATAAACGCCTAGAAACGAACCGCTAGAGTTTTTTTAATGCGTCAGCCCTGGATCACAGGATTGGCATGGATGGCTGCGAGAGGCAACGGTCCCCACCGGGGCCGTTAAGAGTCCGCGGCGCAGACTCTGGCCTGGAGCAAGAAAGCAGCCTCTGGCTGCGACCTGGGGCGCTTTATGTCCGCGGCAAGAAGGTGGAGATGACAGTGAAAAACGGGCGCTTTGTCGCAACCATTCATCCAACAATCCGTGCCAATCCTGTGATCCGCGGTCTAGAATGGATAGCCGAACAGAAAGTGCACGCGCGTGCGGCGCCCAAACAAGCCGTCGACAGCCGATTCCAGCGGCGCCAAGGCTATATCAACCGTCAGAGGTCCAATGGGCAACACATGCCGCAAACCCATGCCCACGCTCCAGCCAAGCGCGTGCGCGGAAGCCAAGCCCGAGTCCGGCGGCGGCGAAGCGGGACAGGCAAACAGGCCGTCACACAACGCGACGAATCCAACATCGCTAAACAGCGCGCCGTGCAAATCGCCAAACAAAATTCGCCGCGCGAGGGGAAAACGCAGCTCCATGTTACCCAGCGCGCGCCAAGCACCGGCCCATGGACCGCTTGCTTCGTCCCCCGTGAATGCTTCGTCAACCTCGCCCACGTCGATGTCGTTTTTACGATAAGCACGCACCTGCGTATCACCGCCCAACGCACCCGTGCCTGATTGTTCCTTAAGCACGCGCCAATTGACAAACGGATTGGCGACAAACGCGCGGTGCAGCTGGACGCGCGTCACCAGAGTCAACGGACCCAAGGGAGCGTAGCCGGTCAGCTGCGTCTTGGGGGTAAGAAACGCCGGTCGGTTGCCAAGAAATTTGCTGCTAGACTCCAATGCCAAGCGGAACCGAATCCCCTTGCGCGGATTCATAAAATGATCCACGCGGGCATAGTCCAACGCGGGCTCGACGATGTTGCGCATGGCCATGGGTTCTCGCGCTACCAACACCAAACCGTCTAGCGACTTCAAGGCCTCGGTGGGATCCTGCGTGAAAGAGACAGGCAGAAACTCGGGCCCCTTTTGCCACCAATCAAACCGCTGCGTCAAGCTGCAAGACAAACTCAAGCGGCGCGACAACTCCCACGACAGCATCGCCGTCAAATCGGTGCGCAAATGGCGAAACGGCTCTTGCAAGCGAGGTTCGTTCTCGTAACGCGCTTGCGGGATCTTCACATGCAAATGCAACGGTGTCCCCCAGATGCGCGGCCACGACAATGTCACATCCGCCGTGGTCAAACGTCCCCAAAACAACCCCCAACCCAATCCGGCCCGCAGCTCCAGCATGGAGCCAAACAGGTTGGACTCTTTAAACATGTTCTCCACCATGAACAAATCGTCGGTGCTGAACGACAGGGCGGATTCCCATGTGATCGACGGCTTTTCCACCACCCGCAACAACATCGACGAACTGTCGGGCGCCAACGCAAGCGGAGGCAGTTCGCGGACGTCGATGTGCTTAAACAACCCGCTTTCCCACAAATGCACAATTCCCTTGTCGATATCCTTGGGGCGGACACGATCTAGGCGCGACACGCCCATGTGGCGTAACATGACTCCCTTGCGCGTCTTGCGATTGCCTTCGACAAACACGCTGCGAATCGCCCGCCGTTTGGGCACGGGCTGTCTCAAAACTGCTGCGCTCGCTCCAGCTTCGTTAAAAATCTTCTCAAAATGCTCATTTACCTCAAGTAAACTGCGCTTTTTCGAAGATTTTTGCCTTGCTAGACCTTCGCTCGCGACGTTTTGAGACAGCCCGTTTTCCGTTGTCTCCGTACTGACGGTTTTGAACTGCAGCAGCTTGCCGCCACTACTCCTAGCATTTTCACTTCTCCCTCTGTCATTCCCGCGCAGGCGGGAACCCACGGCGTCACCTTCGGTTTCGCGCACGGGCCGAATAAAAAACACCACTTCGACAGCGTTCGGATCCGTCTCGTCGCTCTCGGCACGGACTTGCACGGGCTCGTAGCCGTTGGCGCGGTAGATCTCTCGAATCCTTTGAGCATCTTGTTCAAGCTCGTGGGGGAGATAGGGGCTTGTCACGCACAGGCGACCCGCTGCCGCGGGCGTTTTTGCCTTGCGCAAAAGCTTGGGTTTGGTTTTGGAGCAATGCGCCAACGCACTCAGAGTTTTCCCGGCCAATGCACCGTCCCCACCGACGATGCGCACCCGCGCGACACGATACCGTCGCGGGGCGTTCACGTGATACACAAGTGTCGCCTCGCCCGAGGGCGACATTTGAACGGAACCGCGCACGCGCGCGTGGGGGTAACCCAAACTCCGATAGAAGCTTTGCACCCGCTGCGTATCCTGCCGCAACTGTTTGGGCGTCACGTGCCCGCTCGCCGAGGATCCGCGGGGACGGATAACGAGACCTGCCTCGCGAACCAGCTTCTTGATGCCGATGGGTTGGGGCGAACCCACTAACTGAATCCGCGTGACGGAACTAGGAAACCCCGGGTCAACGATAAACTCCACGCGCACCTGATGCGGCGTTCGCACAATCGGCAACGCATGAATCCGCGCATGCATATAGCCGCGGCGCCGTAAAGCATGACGCATGGCAAGGACCGACCGCGCCACCTCGTGCTCGTTGACAACGCGCGCGCGCGCGAATGTCATGGTCGCGTGCAGCTCACGCAACAAAATGGTTTGATCCGACGAACCTCCAAAACTGCGCGAGAAAAATTCCACGGCGAACAAAGAGCGGGTAAAACGTCCGGCCTTGTCAAGCATCAACCCGCGGTTACGTTGCAAAACAATCTTGGGAACCAACCGCGGCCCTTTGTGAACAGACACATGCAGGTCAACGCAACGGGGGATCCGGCGACCGCCCTTGCCACGAACAAGACAACCAGGTGTTTGGGCTTGCACGGATTCCTCCGGCTTTGTCACACGAGTTCGGATCAGCGCCTGCACGTATCCCATGCGATTCAAACGCTCCCTGAGTTGCTCTACACCGCGACGCTCGCGCTGCTTGGCGTAGCAGTTAAAACCGCCACCGGCAAAGGCATCCCACAAGCTTGAAAAAGAGCGGCACATGGCACGCATGCCGCGCTGAATCCGCGCGGGTTCCACGGGGGAGTCCCCCTCCACCGTGACACGACGCACACGCGTAAAGGCTCCGTCCTTGATGTGTACCGTCAAATCCACCAAAGCGTTGTCTCGGAGTGACTTAGTCTCTATGCGCACGTTCGCACCCTCGTAACCGTGGCGCCGCAGGACGGCTTGGACGCGCCCTGTCAGCTGCGTCACAAAATGTGGCTCCCCACGCCACACGTGGCCCGGAGCCACGGTCAACTGCCTGCGAAGTTCCCGTGCCGACAGCAAAAGGGGCAATCCCTTGAAGGTAACGCGCCGCACAACGGCAAAACGTTCCAGATCACAGACCAACGCGCATGATGCGTTTGTAGAGACGCGATGAATCGCGTCTCTACTTTTTGGAGATCCATGAAGGCCGGGATCCACGCGACACGATACATGCCGATAACGCCCCAAGGCCGACAAGTGCTCTTGGGCTTGCGCGACGAATTCCGCCGCGGCACACGCCTGCCCCACAAAGGGATGCAGCTGTTCCCGCAGCTCGCGCGGCTCATCCTTTTCCACCGGATTCACCAACCGTACCTGAATATCCGTACAAAGAGCCGCCTTTTCAGCCCAACCCAAGCGAGCACTCGTCACAACGACAACGCCGACGGCAATCGCTGTCCACGCCCGTTTCATGCGAACCCCCGACCCCATCTTCTTGACTCGACCCTACCTAACACGTGATGCATGCGACTCCCAATTCTGGCATTCTTGGCCCGCGGCGGCCAATACACAGGGGGCGATGACTCATGGAAATCCCCCTCGGCCGCGCGGTCGAGGAGTCGATCAGATTGAGTGCCGTTGGTTCAACGAGCTTGATCGCTTTTCAGCACGGCGTGCGCCACGGCGGCCTCCTTGCTCCTGAACGCTAGACCCAACGCGATGAATCGCTTCGCTAATACCATTCCGCCAAAAAAAGTTCCCCTCCCTGTCATTCCCGCGAAAGGTCGTCACCCCTGCCCCCGAGCAGGGGGCAGGAGTCCAGAAAAAATGGGAACGAAAAGCATGCTTTGGCTAACGGATTTGTAAAATTACTTATGCGGATTGGTATAAGTTTTTCAACCGGAAACAGGAGTTACGATCATGCGGACATTTCGGATTTTTTCTTGGGCATTCGCCATGGGTTTGCTGGCGTCGCAGCTGGCAGCGTCGTCGGGTTACGCCATGAATAATGCCGTGGACGATGAAAAAGAACAGGGAGAGATGGTCGAGAACAGCACCCCCAACAAACCCCCTGTGGGCCTCACCGCGCAACAGCTCAACGAAGGGTACGCGATGATGTTCAAGGGCAACGACAACACCGTGGCCATGTGGCGCTGGAAGGGGAACCAGCAAAACGTTTCGTTGGCCGAACCGCTCACGGTCAAGAGTCTGACCAGCGTGGCGTTCGAGCCGCAAGCCAACACCGTCGCGGTGGGCAACAGCGCCGGCGGCGTGCAAGTTTACAACAGCCTGGTATGTATTGACCTGTCAAGTTCTTTTTTCATAGTCCCCTGAATGGTCTGAAACCCCCATCTTCCAGATGGGGTAAGCTTCAGCTAGGCTTTTCTCACAATGACCAATCACACCCATGGTTTGCACAGGGTCTACTTGCACAGGTACCATATCATTTCCGGTGTCGTGGATATTTCAGTTCCACCAGTGGGAATGTGACGGCTGATGTGATTGATGATTACATCAGTCATCACAATGACGCTCATCGGCAGGATCATGCGGACAAAATTTCTTTAGAAAATTAGGTGACGCCGGCTTACAGCCAAGAACGGGCATTCCCGTTCGACACGTGAGTGGAGCAGGGAATGCCCCCAACCCTTCAGCTTCTAGCTGAAGGGTGGTTGAGAACCTCCTTGGGAGCAGTGGGCGCGGGGCGGTGAAAGCGGCGAGGGCGATGGCATGGAGTTGCTAGACGCCCTGGTGGCGGGGAATCTCGATGTGTTCGCCGAGGAGTTTGTCGGGCTCGTGCGCGAGAGCGTCGGTTACTTTGACACAGCGGGTGACAAACCCGAGCGATTCTACCACGGCTTTGTGTTGGGCATGACGCAATATCTACGCGATCGCTACCTCATCCGCAGTGAGCGCGAAAGCGGCCTGGGACGTTACGATCTGGCGTTGGAACCCAAGGACAAAGCCGGGCCGGGGTTTGTCATGGAGTTTAAAAAAGGACTGCGGGCCGACGGCACGCTACAGCAGGCGGCCGACAAGGCGTTACAACAAATCAAGCAGAGAGAATATCACGCCGATCTCCTCAACCGAGGTGTCGAGCAAGTCATCGCGCTGGGGTTGGCGTTTCGGGGCAAGGAGACGGCCGTGGCGCACGCAACCCTGGATCAGGGCGGCCCAATCGGCCTGATCAGCCACCCGTTAACCAAATAAGTCCTTGACCTTGTTGAAAAAGCCCTTGCTCTGCGGATGACTGTCTTCGCCCAGCGCCGAGGCGAATGCTTGTAAGGCCTCGCGTTGTTTGGCGTTGAGGCGTTTTGGCACTTCCAGGCGTATCTGAATCAGTTGGTCGCCCCGATGGCTGCCCCTTTGCAACAAAGGCATGCCGCGGCCTCGCAGACGAAAGACTGTCTGGGGTTGTGTGCCGGGAGGAATGGTGACGGCCACCTTGCCGTCTAGCGTGGGAACTTGCACTTTCGCGCCCAGAGCGGCTTGCACGAATGACACGGGCACCTCGCAGACAATATCTTGAGCTTGACGGCGAAACAGGGGATGCGGCGTTATGCGCACCCCAATGTATAGGTCGCCGGCAAGCCCTCCTTGGGGTCCCGAGGATCCCTTGCCTTGCAAACGCAAGAGAGTCCCGTCTTCCACGCCCGGGGGAATGCGGACAGTGACTGTGTGTTCCTTGCCTCGAACGCCTTTTCCACGGCACCGCGCGCAGAGTTTTGGAATGATGTGTCCACGACCTTGGCAGTGGGGACACTCTTGCGCCATGGATAAAAAGCCTCGCACGAAGCGGACCTGACCGCTCCCGTGGCACGACTCGCAGCGACGGACACGGACGCCGGCCGCGGCGCCCGAGCCCTTGCACCCGTCGCATGTTTCAAGTCGAGCGAAGCGGACTTTTTTGCTCGTGCCTCGCGCCGCCTCCTGCAGTTCTATCGTGACATCTTGGCGTGCGTCTTGTCCCCGAGGTTGCCGCCCCCCGCCCCGGCGGCGCGACTGGCTAAAGAAGTCCCCGAACAGATCACCGAAGATCTCTTCCACGTACTCGGAAGGATCTCCGTGCGGTTGTTGTCCCCCCGCGGCGCCAAACTGGTCGTAGCGTCTTCGTTTGTCTGGGTCCGACAGAATTCCGTAGGCCTCCGAGATTTGTTTAAAACGCTCTTCGGCTGCCTTGTCATCCGGATTTTTGTCAGGGTGTAGCTGTTGTGCCAGCTTGCGGTAAGCCCGTTTGATCTCGTCGGCGCTTGCCTCGGGCGAAACACCAAGGGTCTCATAGTAGTCCCGCGGCTCTTTCATCTCCCCTCCTTCGTCGGGGAGTAATTATAAATGAAGAAATTATGAATGATGAATGACGAATTATGACAAAAGGAAGGAATCTTCTTGAAGTTTAAGAACTCATAATTCATAATTAATAATCCATAATTACTATTAATGATTCTAAAAGAACGCGCGAATACCCAGGAAGCCGGGCGTGATTGTAAATCGATCAAATCCTGTATCCGTGGGGAAAACAAATGCGATCGGCATGCCTAGATCCAGCGCCACATAGTCGTTAAAGGGAACCAACAAACCCATGGGCAGCCCCAGCCGAACCTGCATCATTGTGTCGTGGGGCCAGAAAAAGCCCATTAACACTCCCAGATAGGGTAGAACGAATCCGCCATCGAATAAATAACGGAAGCCCAGGGCGAACCCTCCTTCTTTATTCGCAAGGTCCACGAGCGGTTGCGCCGGTGTCCCCATTGCTACCTTTTGGCCAAACCCCACCAATCCCTGGGCATAAGATCCCTGAAGCACCAATTCCCATCCGTCGGCGACGAAAAAGCCAAGCTCGGGGGTGAGTGTGAGGTGCATGGCAAAATCCCCCGATCGATCCACTGCCATGGGAAAAGCGAGATTCCCCCCGGCCGCCACAGTCCCGGCAAACGGTTGTAGGCGATCATACGCAGGCGCCGGCTGGCTGAATATCGACAGGGCTAAAACGGCTCCCGCCGCCGCAGACAGTGACCGGGCTTTCTTTCGCATCCACTCGTTCCGCACAATTTTCTCCTTGCAGCTCCATATGGTAAGCACATTCGACCAACATCCTACACCGATATCGGTCACGCCCCAACTTGGGTGGGAAATTAAAGGAGTTGACCCAAAACACATCGCATTCCTCAAAAAAACTTGCCTAAACACTTGACGGTTTTTTTCAGCGTTGTGGTACAAGAATTGCTAGCCAGTGAACCCGCCCCTGATATCGCTTGGATTGGCTAAGTGATACAACACCTTGCTCCGCGCTTTACGCCGCCGTCACGCGGATGCCGTCGCCTTCGACATCCACCCGCACGGCACCGCCGGGCCTGAGTTTATCTTCCAGCAACAGGCCGGCAATGGGATCCAACACGGTTCGTTGCAGCAAACGCTTGAGCGGACGCGCACCGTAGGCAGGGTCGTAACCCAGTTGCGCCAGACGATCCTTGGCTTGATCGTCCACGCGCAGCTCCAATTGCTTGCCCGCCAAGCGTTGCCGGATGCGATTCAATTGGATCTCCACCACGCCGCGCAGATGGTCTTGCCGCAAGTTGTGGAACAGCACCACGTCGTCGATGCGGTTGAGAAATTCGGGCCGAAACGTGCGTTTGAGTTCCCGCCACACTTCCTGCCTCCCTTCATCGGAAGGTCCTTGACGAAGATGTTGACTACCCACGTTGCCGGCCATGATGAGGAGAGTGTTGCGAAAGTCCACCGTGCGACCGTGCGAATCGGTGAGCCGCCCGTCGTCTAGCACCGCAAGCAGCAGATTGAACACCTCCGGATGCGCCTTTTCGATCTCATCGAGCAACACCACGCAATAGGGCCGACGCCGCACGGTTTCGGTCAGCTGCCCCCCTTGGTCGTAGCCGACATAGCCCGGCGGCGCGCCGATGAGGCGTGCCACGGCATGTCGCTCCATGTACTCGGACATATCCACGCGCACCAGCGCGCGCCCGTCGTCGAACAAAAACTCCGCCAAGGCCTTGGCAAGCTCCGTTTTCCCCACGCCGGTGGGGCCCAAAAATAGAAAACCGCCGATGGGCCGATTGTCGTCGGACAACCCCGTGCGGCTGCGGCGGATGGCCCGACTGACGGCGGCAATGGCTTCGGCCTGCCCCACCACACGCTCGCCCAGGTGTTGCTCCATACGCAGCAGGCGTTGTGCCTGACTCTGTAACATCTTGCGCACGGGAATCCCGGTCCAGCGGGCCACAACGGCCGCGATGTCTTCTTGCGTAACTTCTTCTCGCAGAAAAGACCCCGCGGCTTGCGCCTCTTTAAGCGCTTGCTGTTTGTCTTTCAGCTGCCGGCGCAGAGTAAAACTTTCGCCGTACTGCAGCTTGGCCGCGCGTTCAAAGTCGCCGCGCCGCTGTGCCAAATCCGCGTCGTGCCGCAAACGTTCTAGTTTCTCCTTGATCTCCCGAATGTTCGATAAAAGTTCCCGTTCGTGCTGCCATTTGGAACGCACGGCCCTAGCGTGCTGCTTGCCGTCGGCTAGCTGCTTTTCCGTCTCCGCCAGCTGCTTTTTGCTGACGGCATCGGGCTCACGCATGAGCGCTTGCCGCGCCATCTCAAGCCGCGCGATGCGGCGTTGCAGCTCATCCAGTTGCCGCGGCACGGATTCGATATCCATCTTCAACCCGCTGGCGGCCTCGTCCACCAGATCAATGGCTTTGTCAGGTAACTGTCGCCCCGTGATATATCGATGTCCCAACGTGCACGCGGCGACAATGGCGCTATCGGTAATGCGAATGCCGTGGTGCACCTCGTAGCGCTCCTTGAGCCCGCGTAGGATAGCGACGGCGTCTTCCAAGGAAGGCTCGTCGATCATCACGGGCTGAAACCGCCGCTCCAGTGCCGCGTCTTGCTCTACATGCTTGCGGTATTCCTCCAACGTGGTGGCGCCGATGCAGCGCAACTGACCGCGCGCCAGCGCCGGTTTGAGCAGATTGCTCGCGTCCATGGCTCCCTGCGTCGCGCCGGCGCCCACCAGCGTGTGCATCTCGTCAATAAATAAAATGACGCCGCCGCGGGAACGATGGATCGCTTGCAAAACAGCTTTCAGCCGATCTTCGAACTCACCACGGTACTTGGCGCCGGCGATGAGTGCTCCAAGATCCAGCGCCAGCAAACGCTTGTTCTTAAGGCTATCGGGCACGTCGCCCGCGGCGATCCGGTTCGCGATCCCTTCGGCGATCGCCGTTTTGCCCACCCCCGGCTCACCGATAAGAACAGGGTTGTTCTTGGTGCGACGAGCGAGCACCTGCAACGTCCGACGTGTCTCATCGTCACGCCCAATCACGGGATCCAACTTGCCCGCTCTTGCCTCGCCCGTCAGATCGCGCGTGTAGCGTTCCAACACGCCGCGCTTGGCTTCGGGCGACTCATCGCGCACCTGCTCCCCCTCGCGGACTTGATCAACGGCATCGCGGATGCGTCGCTCATCCGCGCCCACGCGCGCAAGCACATCCTTAACGCCGGTTACCCGCGCCAGCGCGAGCAGCATCGCCTCGGTGGCGATGTAATCATCGCCCCACTTTTGGCTAATCCGGACCGCCGCGTCCAACGCTTTGGTCAAATTCGGAGAAGGCGTGGGGTCAACGCGCTGATCTCCCCGGACCCTTGGGTTGGCCGCGACGGCGTTTTCCACATCCGCGCGCAGCGTGCTGGGATTAATGCCCACGCGGGCAACCACTTGCGGGACAGTGCCTTCCTGCTGCTGCAGCAACGCAAGCAGCAAGTGGTGAGGCGTGATCTCAGGATGGCACTTCTCCACTGCCAGTTGACGGGCCGCGGCAAATGCCTGTTGCAGCATGATGGTCATTTTGTTCGGTTGCATTGGATCTCCTCCTTTGTCATCGAAAATTTCCTCTCATAAGAACAAAATAAGCACGCGCCGTGCTAGCGGCTTTGGACTGCGGTCGCTTGAGACCGCTCTCCCTGTCGCGCTTGGAGTCAAAGCGGCGCCGAGCCCCCGCAGTCCAAAGCGCTGCCAGCAGGATTCGAACCTGCGACACCCGGTTTAGGAAACCAGTGCTCTATCCATCTGAGCTATGGCAGCTTACATTCGGCTCTTTTGGACCGAGAATAACAAAAAAGAGGAGGGCGAACCAAACAGGACCGCCCTCCTCCGTCAGCTGCTCTTAAACAGCGCTAAACGCTGCTATACGCGCGTTTTCACTTGCTTGGACCAGACAACAATTCGGTCCTGCTCAAACTGCACCACCAAATTCTCGCCCTTGTTGACCCTCATGGAACGCAGGGGAAGACGGAGAAATGGATCGCCGTCCTTGATCTCTTGGACCCTGTACGCACGTTGTTGGCCAATCTTGGGTGACGAACGTCCACGCGTCCCTATACCTCCCAGATTATCTTGGATCCACTTACCCAGCGTCGCGGCACCCTGGCCGCCGCTGCTTTGCAGGTGGCTAAAAGCACGTCGAATGGTTGCCGAGGAAGCCTTGCCATGCTTGTGCACCTGCTCGACATACGGGACACCATTCATCAGATATCCGATCTGCACATCTTTAAACGACAGACTGGATCTTTTTCGCCTCAGCTTCTCTGGCATTCTTTGCTCCTCCTGTTTTTGCCCCGCGAAGTGGATCCGCCCAAAAAGAAAAAGCAGTCGCTCCGCACGGCACTTTATGCCCTTTTATGGGGAACACACCCCACGAACAAACATCTTATTTGATTTTTTCAATTCGTCAACAACCCCTACCACAGATTCAACGGATTCAGGCTGCGGATTCACATGAATTTGTGGTCTGACGTTGTTTTACCGCTGCGGCAGCAGCCCGATATAGCGGATGTGACAACGGAAACCCCTACCACAGATTCAACGGATTCAGACCACGGATGCACGGGAATTGATGAGGGAGGTCGGATAACCGTTCATCCAACCCCGACCGCAGATTCAACGGATTCAGACCACGGATTCACGGGAATTGATGAGGGAGGTCGGATAACCGTTCATCCAACCCCGACCGCAGATTCAACGGATTCAGACCACGGATGCACGGGAATTGATGAGGGAGGTCGGATAACCGTTCATCCAACCCATCTTTTAAATGAATCCGTTGAATCCGCGGTCGGACTGTGCGAGCATGGACAGAAAGTAGACTTTCCCTTTTTAATCGGAGTACATGTGCGGCAGCAGCCGGATATAGCGGATGTGACAACGGAAGCCCCCTCGTCGGCCGCGGCTCTCAATGCGCAGCAGCGGCAGGCGGTGTCGACCTGTGACGCGCCCGTGTGTGTGTTGGCGGCGGCGGGTACGGGCAAAACGCGGACGATCGTCCACCGCGTTCACCATCTGATTCGCGATCGGGGCGCCGCGCCCGACAGAATCATGGCTGTCTCTTTCACCAATAAAGCCGCGCGAGAGATGCGTGATCGCGTCGCTGTATTGTTGCCCGAGGAAGCCGGACATCTTTGGCTGGGGACTTTTCATGCCTTGGCCGCGCGGATCCTGCGGCGGTGGGGGGATCTGGTGGGGATTCCCCCCGGATTTTTGATCTACGACGAGAGCGACGTGAAACGCCTCATGCGTCAGATCGGCGAAGAGACGTTCGGCATGACGCTCGACGAAACGAAAAGTTGTCTGCGCCGTATTGCCAAATGGCGCAACCAAGGGATTCTTCCCAGTGAACTTGGCGAAGAAGCACAACGAGACGAAGAACGGCAACGCGCCGCGCATGTCTACACCCTCTATCTGGAGCGACTGGCCAAGATGGGCGCGCTGGACTTTAACGGGCTGTTGACCGGCTGGCAGCGCCTGTTGCAACACCCCGACGGCAAACAGCGTTTGTGCTCGCGAATTCGGCATCTGCTCGTGGATGAATACCAAGACACCAATCGCGTGCAAGCCGACATTGTCCTTTGCATGGGGCACGAACTGGACACGGTGGCGGTCGTGGGCGACGACGATCAGTCCATCTATAGCTTCCGTGGCGCAATTGTTAGCAATATGCGGCAATTTCTCGAGCAACTCCCGGGAGCCAAACTCGTGCGGCTTGAGACAAACTACCGGTCGGTGGGACGCATTTTGCAGGCGGCCAACGGCGTGATCGCGCGCAACTCCGATCGCGTGGGCAAAACCCTGCGGCCCAGTAAGGAAGACGGTGAGGCGGTACAGGTGGTGGCCGCCATGGACGACCGGGTCGAAGCGCATGAAGTGGTGCGCCGCATCGACCAGTTTGTTCAGCGGGGCTATCCCCTAAACGCCATGGCGGTGCTGTTGCGCACCAACAGCCTGTCTCGTCCTTTTGAAGAAGCGCTGCATCGGGCGCGCATCCCCTATCGCCTGGTGGGAGGAATGCGCTTTTACGACCGCAGGGAAGTCAAGGATGTGCTGGCGACACTGCGGGCCGCTCTCAACCCCAAAAGCGACGTGGATTTCTTGCGCGCGTTGACGGCCGTGCCCAGGGGGATCGGCGCCAAAAGCCTGGCTAGAGCGCAAGAGCAAGCCCGAGCACAAAGCGTGAGCCTGAGCGAGCTATCGCGCGACGAGCAGGCACTGCGCGCTTGCGGCATCACGCCGCGCGCGGCCGGAGGCATGCACCAATTCTGTCGCAAGCTCGACCCGCTGCGCGGGTTTGCTCCAAAAGCCTTCGATGAAATCGAAACTCCCCGAGGGGCTTTGGGTGTGGCAAGCAAACCCCTGCAAGGGGGAGCGTACGATGCACTGGTAGCGGCGGCCGAAGCAAGCGGCGTGGTGCACCGGCTGCGGCAAGAGGAAAATGAAGAAAACGCCGAACGGTTGGAAAACGTTGGTCAGCTGATCGCCGCCGCCAAACAGTACGACCAGTGGGCGCAAGAGTCGCCCGAAGCCGTGCCGGGCGCGCGGGGGTTTTTGGAAAGCACCGCTTTGCTGGGCAGCGGCGACGAAGGACAAGACGCCGGAACGCCCAATTCCGTGTGGCTGATGACGTTGCACGCGGCCAAGGGATTGGAATTTCCCGTGGTGTTCATGCCCGCCATGGAGGAGCACGCGCTGCCCCACAGTCATGCGTTGATGCAAGGGCCTCACTCCGAGGCCGTGCAAGAAGAAAGACGGTTGGCTTACGTGGGCATCACGCGGGCGCGGGAGCACTTGACCCTGCTCTACGCCAACAGACGCCTGATTCGCGGCACGGCACAGGGGCGCACGCCCAGTCGCTTTCTGCGCGAGATTCCGTCCGAGTGCGCCGTGGGCGATCTACCGCGCTCATTCTCCGCCAACGGCGCCGACCGAATCAAAATATCCTCCGACGCCGAGGAGAACACGGCACAAATCTCTTCGGATACAACCGAGCCTTCCCGTTGGAACGTAGGTGCGCGCGTGTGGCACAACGGCTTTGGCGAGGGCGTGGTGGCGAGTTACGCGGGACGAATCGGCACCGGCGGCGATTGCGTGCGTGTCCAGTTCGCCATTGACGGCAAGCTGCGTACAGTGATGACCGACTATCTGCGGCCGATGTGAAGGAAGACCGAAGGGAACATCATAACGCGTAGGCCTGGCATGCGAGGGCGGCATCATCGTCGTAGAGACGCGATTAATCGCGTCTCTACGGACAGCAAACACCCTAAAATAGGTTAAAGGAAAAGGACCCTGATGAAGCTGATCAAGAAAGCCGTGGCGTTCGCGGGGGGATTGGCCCTGTCGGCTTCGGGATGCATGCCGTCGTGCAACAGCTGCGCCGACGGATCGCAACGGCTAGCCCAACGAGACGTTCTCCGTTTGACGGTGGCGTCGCCGCCGGAGGCGTTTGACCCGCGTTTCACCACGTCGGCGGTCGCGCAACGCATCAGCCAGCTGATCTACGGCAGGCTGTTTGTCGTGGGAGATGACTTGCTGCCCCAGCCTTTTTTGGCCGAAAGCGCGGAAAACGTGGATGATCGAACGGTCAAGGTCACGTTGCGCGAGGGGCTGACATTTCATGATGGTTCGCCGCTGACGGCGCGCGACGTTGCTTACACGTTCAATCACTTGGGAGACGACGATGTCCGATCGCCGCACGCGGTCAAGTTCGCCGAGTTTCTTGACAACGCGCAAGCGATCAACGACCGCGAGGTGTTGTTCAAGCTCAAGCGACCTTACGCGCCTGTTCTGACGGATATCGCCGCTATCGGCATTGTCTCGCGCAAGCGCTGCGAGGGGCGTTCACAGACCTGTAAAGACGAGCACGCGGGGTCGGGGCCGTTTCGCATTAAGCAGTGGGATGCCGCAACCGAAACGTTGACTCTGCAGCCGCACGGCGGTTGGTTCGAGGGAGCGCCCAAGATCAAACAGCTCATCGTCCGCGTGGTGCGGGACCCCAACACACGGCTGCTGGAGCTGCTGGACGGAAAGACGGATCTATCAGAAGGCGAACTCAACCCCGCCAACATCCCAACCATTGAAAAAAGTGACCGCCTCGTGCTCAAACGGGTGCCGGGACTGGGATACACCTATTTGGCGATGAACGTGCGGCCGCCGCAACAGCGTGTTAAGGGCAGGCAAGCAGCCGAGTCCGAATCCGACCGAACCCGCCGCGCCCTGAGCAATCCCCAAGTCCGCCGCGCCATCGGGCACGCGCTGGATATCGACGGCATTATCCAGACGCGCCTGCGGGGGATGGCGCAACGGGCCGCGGGGATGTTGCCGCCGGGCCACTGGGCACTCGATTCTTCTCTCCAACCCATTCCGCGAAACCTTGACGAGGCCAAGCGGTTGTTAGACGCGGCGGGTTTCGCCGATCGCGGCGAGAAGAATGGCGGGCGTTTTCGCATGACGCTTTCCACCACCCCCAACCGATTACGTCAGAGCATCGCGCTGGTGCACACCGACAGCCTGCGCAAGGTGGGCATTGACGTGCAATTGCGCGCCAAGGAATGGAGCGCGTTGTATCAGGACATTAAGGAAGGCAATTTCGAGATGTTCAGCGCCATCTGGGTGCCCGTCACCGAACCGGATCTGTTCCACTGGGTGTTTCACTCCGGCAACATTCCTAGTCCCGACAACGCGGGGGGCAACCGGGGAGCGTTCGTGGACAGGGAACTGGACACGTGGTTGGACGAGGCGCGTGTCACCATGGACCGGACCAAACGCATCGCCTTGTACAAAAAAGCGCAGCAGCGACTGGATGAGAAGCTACCCTACATCCCCCTGTGGTTCGAGGATCGTCTGGTGGTGTTCAACAAACGCGTGCAGGGCTTTACGCCCACGCGCACGGGGTCGCTACTGCCGCTGCGCAAGGCGTGGGTGCGGGAAAAGCCGTAATTCGGATTCATGCGATTCGATGAATTGTTGGATGAATCGTTGCGACGAAACGCGTGCGTTTGCCGCCACATTTTGCGCGACAAGGCTGACTTTGATGTATTGAGTTGACTTGCATCGTTGTTAGTTGTATAATATAGTTGCAAAAGAAATGAGAAGGAGACAACCATGCTGATCCAACCGGGCTGCTACCCCGACCCCGGAAACGACCACGCGTTTTTATCCCCGCAAAGTTTTCGCTGTCGCTCAATACTTTGCGGGGGCCCCTTTACGGGTGAAGGAGATTGGTCGTGCTAGGTTGCTATTTGCATCCAAGGAACGACTGTTAATGACGAAAAATTTGCCCTTGCGAGCCAGGAGTGGGAACAGTAGAGTGCTGTTCCAAC
>JBCCEG010000007.1:0-15015 GCA_039030455.1 Myxococcota bacterium
GTTTGTTCAGCGCCGTTTGCAGTTGGGCAATCAACTCTTGTGCCTTGGGATCGGACAAGGCGGCGGCGCGCTCGCGCGCGGTGCCGTAGCTTTCTAGCGCTTTTTCTTCCACGGGATTGGCTTTTTCCGACAGCGCGTACTTGTATTCCATACAAGCTATTTCCGTCTCTTCCTTGATCTCGGAACGGTCTAGCCCCGCCTTGCGCAGTTGCGCCCTGATTTCCGCGCTCGGACACGGCGCGTCCACCAAATTTCGGAACAGCGACTCATACAAACCGCCGATGCGCGCCAACGCCTTGGCGCTCCAGTAAGCGCTGCGATATGTTCCGATGAGATCCTCGTATGCCTTTTTGAGCTCGGCCAACTGCTTGCTTTTGGCTTCTAGCTGCTTGACTTGATCCTTGGCTTTTTTGCCATTGATCTTCATCTTTTGATAGCGGTCGAAGTCCGGTTGCATGAGCACAAAAGCCCCTTGCGCGGCGAAGTAAGCCGCGCGCGGCGATTTCACCAATTGTTGTTGATGCGCTTGATACAAGTTGACGGCCTGCCGGTACGCATCGATGCGCTGCCGACTAAGGGCTTGATATCCTCTCCCCTTGGCCTTCACCATGGACTGTTCCGTCGACTCGGCGAACGCCACGTGCGCTTCCACAATCTCCGCGCGCTTGTCGGGGTCGCGCTGGTAACGCTTGATGAACCGCTGCAGCATTTTGCGCTGCCCGGGCAAATCCCCTAGTTTGGCACGCAGCTCGGCGGCCTTCAGATAAGCCCCCGGCGTCTCGGGCCGATCGGGGAAACGCTCGGCGAATTGGAGGAACAGCCTCGCCGCCTCGCCGAATTTACCGTCCGCTTCGCGCAACACGGCCGCGTTAAGCAATGCGTCGCCCCCTTGCTTGCTCTTGGGATAATCACGCGCGAGGCGCAGGTAACTTTTGGCGGCCAAGGCGAAATCCAACCGGCGCTCGTGCCACAACGACACGCGAAACAACGCGGGCAAGGCATACTCACTCTTGGGGTGCTCGCGGAAAACCCGCTCGTACAGCTCCATCGCCTCTTGCGATTTGCCCATCTCCCCTAGCGCGACAGCCAAGTTGAAAAGGATGAGATCCTTGTATTGGGTGGCGACCTCGCCTCCCTCGCGCAACACTTGCCGGTAGAGTTCGGCGGCCTCTTCATACCGCAGATTCGCCTCGGACAACCGTCCCTCGTCCTTGGCCTGCTGCGCCTCGGCGATCAATTGTGCCGCCAGCTTAAACCGCGCCCGTAGCTCAATGCGATCGTAGTCGGATGCCATGCCGCCGATGTTCAAACGGCTATACAACTGGGCCAGGTCAATAGCATCGCGCCATTGCTCGGCCGACACATGCTCTCCTACAAACAGCGAAGCCGCCGCGTGGGCGGCCTGCGACTCGGGGAAGCGCTCCACCACCAACCTTAGCCGCCGCTTGGCCTCCTTTTCATCACCGTAAAAGTAGTAGGTGGCGCCGGTGTAAAACAGGACGTCGGCCGTATGCTCGTACTCGGGGAAACGCTCCAACACCTCGTCCACCGCCTGAATGTACAGTCTGCGGAGTTGGGGGATGGGCTGCTCCTGCGACCCCTGTTGTTGCGGTGTGATGGCGGACAAATCCAGCGGTTCAAGTTTGCCACGCTTTTCTTGCAGGGCAATGGCTTCTTGATACGCATAGACAACGCTGACATAGGCCTGTGAAGCATATTTGGTTTCCCACAACCAGTTTTGCAGCTGTTTGAACAACTCGATGCTGTTGCCAAACAAGCCCATTTCTAGCGTCACCCCGGCCAAATAAAAGATAGCTTGGTCCACATCCGACCACTCCGGATACAAGTTCAGGTAACGGATGTAAAGCTCCGCGGCCTGTTCGTAGTGCTCGTAAGCTTGCCGCGACTTGTTATCATCCCTGTCCTCATTGCCCTGCCTGTGATGAAACACCGCCAGCGCCAACAGAATGTCACGCAGCCATCGACGGGTTTTGCCTACCAGTTCCTCGTCGGCGGCATGCGTATTCATCCACGTGCCGCGCGGCGCGTACTCCTTCACCAGCTTTTGCCTTAGCGCCATTGCCTCACGCTCCCGATCGCCGTCTTCCAACACACGAACAAGCGCGGCATGAATATCGGGATTGCCCGCGTGCAGGGGGCTTAACGCAAGGGCATGGCCAAACGCTTGGAGCGCTGCCTCTGTCTCCCCCGCGCGTGCCATATCCTCACCCAGTTGGACAAACACGTCCCGCTCGTAATTTCGGTGGCCCTTTGATTCAAAGTACGTTCGTAGCTGTTGCACGACAACTGCCTGAGATCCCTTACCCTTGCGTAGACCCACCCCTCTCTTGGTGGAACGTTCCACCTCGCGCTCAACAAATGTCTTGACGATGTACTGGAGCGCCTCCCGCACCATCATGGAGCCCTTTTGTTCTCGATCTCGCGCCAACGTATCGTCTAGCAACGCAACGAACGTATCCACTGCCTGCATATACTGATTGTCCAGATAATACGACCAGGCCAACTTATACAACGCTCTGCGGTAAAACGGTTCACCAGGGCGGGAGGCTACCTGCCGATACGCCTTGGCAGCCTCGGGATAAAATTCGTCATCGAAATCGTAGTCGCCCAGGCGAAACCATGCCTCATTACGAAAAGGACTGCGGGGGAATCGCCGCACAAGCGTGCGCCAGCTTTCTGTCGCGTCATAAAAATCGCCTTGCAAATAATGGCAGATCCCCAACAAGTAGTAGACGGCGTCGGCATGGCGGTAAGCAGGAAATTCGTTCACCAACCGCGTCAGCGCGCCAATCGCCCGCGAAAAGTCGCGCTCCAACAAGGCTAACTCGATCCGGGCCTCCTCCGCGTCGGGGCCCTCCTTTTCCATGCGCCGGGTGAGCTGCTCGACTCGCGCCAAGTAGTCGCTTTCCGTCTGTTCAAAAGAAAGCTGCCCTAGGCGAAACAAAGCGTCGGGCGTCACCCGAAAATCGGCGGAGTAAGTAACAAGCTTTTTAAGTGGCGTCATGGCTCGCAAGCGGGCGCGCTGCTCCTTGCGGGCAAGGTCGGCAACCACCGCGTCGAACGCGGCATCAACGTTCGTCTGCCTGCGCTGCCAAAGCTCCCCCCGTGTCTGCTCCAACTGCTGTTGCAGCTGTTTTTCTTGCTGCTCGAATGCGGCAACTTGCTTGCTCAACCGCTCCCGCAGACGCACATAGGACTTCATACTCCCCGGTAGAATGTCGTCGTCCGCGTCTTCCTCTTGGTCACTGGGACTACGTTCCTTTGCTTTTTCTTCGGTAGGTTCTTGAGCACCTTGTGTCGCGCTCCCTGTGTTTTTCGTGTCAGACGAGGCAGCGGGAGGCGCAACTTGACCGCCCCATGCGGGGGAAACGATCAAGGCGATTGCCAGAGCCAACCCCGCGCAATGTGGAGACCCAAGGGAAAGCGGTCTCAAGCGACCGCACTCCAAAGCGGTCTCAAGCGACCGCGCTCCAAAGCGCTGCGCGCGCCCTTTCGCGGCTGCGGAAAAGACACTCACCGCCCACCACCGTCCTTCAAATCACTCAACAAAACACGAGTACGGCGCGCCTGCGCGTTCCGCTGCTGTTGCACAGACTCGACGCGACGCGTCCACGACTTTTTCTCATCGACAAGTAAATCAACCTGTCCGCGCCTCGCCAAACGCACCGCGGAAAGGACCGAAGGTTTGTAAATCCCCGCCAACTCCTCGTCAATCCCCGCTTCCAGCGCGCGGATTCGTCTTGCCAGCCGCTGTCGATCCGAATCCCCCGCGCCCTTGCGCTGGTCAGACTCCTGATTGTTACCACTGCCGCGCAACCGCTGCTGCATTCTCGCCACCAGGCGATAACGCTCTTGCAAGGGAGAGGGGATACTCACGGCGGTGTTGCGACGCAGCCATTGCCCTGCCCAAGCCCGCTTAGCGGGATTGGCGCTGTTCAAAGCGGACAGAAGAGGGCCGTAAGTTGCCAAAACATCATCATAAAGCTCTCGCGCGCGGCCTAGCAGTCCCTGCTTGTAAGCGATCCGAGCAGCCAACACCCACTGCGTGGGCTTGCTTTTACCCCAGAAAGTTTTCGCTCCGCTCAATACTTTCTGGGGATCCCTTTTGCTTGCTCGGACGTCTCGCGCCGAACCTGGAAATGCGTTTTGATCGCCGTCGATCGTAGAGACGCGATTAATCGCGTCTCTACTCACGGCGTTGCCGTGGTCACCGTCTGCAGCGTTTGAACAAAAACGCCGCGCTTGGCCCACGCCTCCCAACCTACGGGGATGACAGATAAAGGCCTGATGTTCTTGCAACCGACGAAGAAATTGACCCGCCTGATCGTAGAACCCGCGCGCCTCTTGCCGCGGTCTCTTCCACACTTGCTTTTGCCGGTTCCCACCGGTTGGATCCCGCGATTGAGTTGCTTGCCGTTGTGCCCGATCCCCCAAGCGTTTTGCCGCCAGCGCCGACTCGTACAGCGCGTCCGAGCGACGCAACGAATCCTTTGGCACGCGGGCGTAGAGCTTGATCGCGCCGCGGTATTCGCCCTGTTGCTGCAGCACACGCGCTTTGGCCAGCAATGATTTCTCCCACAATGACCGGTCTACCCCATTGCCAACCCCCGCGGCCACAACGGTGTCGAACCCTTGCAACGCTTGAGTCAAAATCTCCCGCGCCTTGGCGAACTCGCCTTGCCGTCGATAAAAACGATACAAACGGACAGACAACGCGCCGCGCAAATATTCAGCGGACCAGAATGCCGGATCGCCCCGCTTGACAGTGGCCAACTGGCGCAACGCTTCGGTATCGCGTCCTTGCGCGACCAGCACCTTGGCACGCAAAACACGCAGCTGTTGGGGAATGCGGGAGTTTAAACGTGTGAAGGCGCGATCAAATTGTTCGAACTCTTGCCACAGTCCTAGCTTGGCGGCCAAGCGCATCAATCGCGCCAATGCCACGCTGCGTTCTCGCGGCGCCGCTCGGTCGGCCACGCTTTGGTACAAATCCCACGCGTGACTTGCGTCCCCTTGGCTCCACAGCATATCGGCCCCGCGCAGCACGGCTTGCCCGGAAGTTCGCGCGGCGCTATCACTGTTCTGCAACAGAGGACGTAACACCCTAACAACTCCGACGTCGTCCCCCAACTGGAACCGGACAGCTGCTTCATTCACCAAGGCGGCAGCGTCGGGCGCGGCAACGGCGACGTTGGGGATGCTCAGCGCCCAGCAGAACAAAGCGACTGATAACGACCGCGTTACTCGCCGTGCTTGCGGGAGCCCCCGGCCGAAATGTTTGAAAATGGATTCCTGCTGGAGTTTACTCCCGCGAAGGCGGGAGCCCACCAATGACAAGGCAAAGCCACGCTTTTTAGGACGACAAAACGCGGCCGTGCCCGCGTGATGTTCAAGCCCGCAAAAGGGCGTAGCCCCCATGTTGACTACCTCCCTTCTGCGACCGTCTGCGATGATTGTCCGGCTTGTCGTTCTGGAGCTTGTCGCTTCTTGGCGCGCCAATACTCGTAGCTTTTGCAGCTGTTCACCAGCTTGAGCCCACCCACCGCCGCGGGCGTTTGGGTGACCTTGATGCGAATCGCGGGCTTACGCTCCACCTGAAACGAATCCGCCTCGCCCAGCACGGCCACGAGATTCACGGTGGTTTCGCCGTTGGCCTCGGCCCGAAAATCCTTGCGGAACCTCAAGCTAAAATCGCGTTGCGCCAGCAGGTCGTACCCCGTGCCGGAGCCGCGAAAAGTCAACACCGCGTCAAGCCGATGCGGCCCCAGCGCCACGGGGCCGCTATGCACCACGTTATCCGACTCGATCTCGCGCCCCGCGCCGCCGCCGCCAAGTGGCGACAACGGCGCCCCGTCCACGTACACCCGGCGGGCAACCAACGTGTACTTTTCCCCGCTCTTGGACATCAACCGATTGTCCAGCGTGACCGTCAGGCGGGCTTCGTTGAACACGTCCGTCACATCCACCAACGGGCGGCCTTTCACGCGGTTGGGCCGCGCGGCCATCACGAACTTGAGATCGGGCTTGGCGATTCCCTTCACACGGCGCCGCTTATCCTCGAAGCTGACAGCCTCCAAAAAGATGGTTCTGCCTTCCTCGGCTAAAAACGACTGCTCGCCCTTGAGAGTGACACGGACATTCGTCTTATAAGGGAACGGCTTTTCCCCCCCGCGATACACCGCGTGGACACGCAACGTGTGGCACCCCGGCATCACGAATCCTTCGAACAGCACACCGCTTTTTCCCTTGACCAGCCTCCCCGTCTCGTCCCGCGTCCTGCTCTTGCGCGAAGGGGCTTGCATGACGGCTATCGGTTCGGGGTTGTCATCCAGATAATACGTCGCCCGCTGCAATGCATAGCGGGGCCCCATGGCATTTTTGCCATGGATGACCAGCTTGGCGTCCGTTTCGAATCCCGCGTGCACGTTGTTGCCCAACGCATGCAACTTTTTGGCCAAGTGCATTTGACGCGCCAATAACTCATTGAGATCCGTTTGGGTTTTCCGCACACGAGCAAACACAAACTTTTCGGGCTGGGGAATGGAAAGGTTGGACTGCACGCGCGGCAGCGACGACACGGATTCATCCGGCCTTGGCGGTTTTACCGCGCTGACACGCTTGAGGGCCCCCCCGTTCTCCTCTTTTTCGCTTTCTTCTTTTTTATTATTAGCTTCGTCTCCCGCTCCCGCGTCTTTGCGGGAATTCCCGTCCTGCTTTTGGCCGGGATCCGGCGAATTCGCTTTATTCGCATCAGACGAGCCGCCGTCCGACTGCTGCGCTGCCTGCCGGGCCGTTTCGGCTTCGGCCGCGAAAACCCACGAAGACTGTAACAACACGGCCCCTAAAAAAGCCCATGCGCACACACCACGTTTGGCAAGACAGCTCAAGTCAACTTTCTGTCGCGCGGCACACGCCGTAAACGCTGAAGCACTCTTTACGCCAGTCTTCTCGTCCCCTACACCATCCACGTTTCCCCCCTCGCCGCCACGGGATACAACCGCTGCTCAAGCCACCTTTTTTCATTATACCGACACTGTCGCGTACTCGCCAGCCGCGCCATGCGCGCGGATCCTGGCACTTTGTTAGATGAATTGCCGTTGGGAAGCCGCGACGAGGGCCTCGTGCTCCACGCGTGCCTCTTTGCCCCGAAACGCCAGCCCCAGCGCGATGACTTGCCTGACGCCTCGGGCAAACAGATCGGCGTGATACTCCCTGCCTTTGATCTGTGCGAGCGCCTTGTGGGCGGCCTGCTCCAGCGTGCCGTCGGCGTGCAGGCCCTTTTTGAACTCCATGACAAAACCCGGCATCGACTTATCCTTGGGTTCTAGCGCCAGGTCGTAGCGGCCTAGGCCGCTTTCACGTTCGGAACGGATGACATACCGATCGTGCAGATATTGCACCATTCCCAGGACAAAGCCGTGGTAAAAGCGCTCGGGCTGTTTGCCGCCGGTATCGAAGTAGCCCACGCTCTCCTCGACAAGCTGGGAAAATTCCTCGGCGAACACATCTAGATTTCCCGCCACCAGCGCTTCCAACAACTCCATACCGCCGCCGGAGCCGCTCTCGCCCCCGCGCAGCCACTGATTGACGAGGTCGCCGTACACGCGCCGGACCTCGGCGTTGGGAATGCGCAGCCGCGTCTTTTCGTCGTCATCCTCGGAGCCTTGCCCCGCCCGCGTGAGATACCCCGCCGCGAGCAGCAGGCCCCACAGGTTCTCCGCCTTTTTCTTCACGTCGCGCAGGGGAACGTATTCACACACCGATTGAGCGGTGGCGTGGCCGCGGGCGGGGTCCAGCAACTCCCGCAGCCCCCGCTTGACCGTCACGTCCGCCTGGGTGAGCAACTCATGCACCAGATGGTTCGTGCTCGTGTTCACCCAGTAAGGTTGGGGCGTTTGCGTGGGATTGGCTAGGTAATTGATCACGGACCACGGGTTGTAGAGGGTGGCGGGGTTATCCATGCCGATCAAATACCCATTGTACCAATCCCGCACCGCGTCAAAGCGATCGGCAAGCCCCCGCGCCCCAAGCAGGTCCTTGACTTCGGATTCGGTAAAACCGAAGCAGGAGGCAAAACGGTCTTGCGCCACGCCGTACACACCCACGTTGTTCAAATCGGAAAAGATATCTTCTTTCGCCACGCGGACGATGCCGGTGATGACGGCCTTGTGGATAAAGGTCTGCGTGGGGTCTTGGGTACTTTGGTTGTCTTTAAGGCAGTCGCCCAACAGACCCTTCATCAGGTTGCGCATGGGCTTGTAGTAATTGTATTGGTAAGCCGCCTGCATGGGGGCGTCGTATTCATCGATCAGCACCCACGGCGTCACCCCCTCGTGCTTGAGCGTGAGCAGCTTGGTGAGGATCGCCAAAATAGACTCACACTCTTCGGGTTGAGCTTGTTTCCGGATCACCTTGCGCAGAATGTCTTGTTGGCTGGATGTCAAGGAATTCACCGGGGCCTCTTGGCTTGCTTCTTGTGCTAAATCCGACAGTAACGCGCTCATGCGGCGAAACGCCGGTTCCCACTCCAGCTCCTTGACCGCGCGGAAAGAGAGGAAGATCACCGGCCGCTTGCCCCGTTCCTGGTGATAGCGCTCGCCCGCCTGACTGATGGCCAGATCCGCGAAAAGGTCGTTTTCTTCCGAACGCTCCGCCGTTGTAGAGACGCGATTAATCGCGTCTCTACAACCCCCCGCGGGCTGCTGGAGAAAACAGTGCAGCATGTTCATGTTGATCGTTTTGCCGAATCGGCGCGGGCGGGTGAGAAGCACAACCCCGTCGCCCGTGTCCAATACCTCTTTGATAAACAGGGTTTTGTCCACGAAACAGTAATCGTCCCGCCTCACCCGCGCGAAGTTGGACAGGCCCACGGGCATTTTGCCCGAAGGGTTGACAATGGAATTCGACGGTTGCGCGGGACTCATGGCGTCTTGTAGCATATCACCCCGCCAAAGAGAACCAAGGGCCGCGCGGGTGGGAAGATCCATTTGAGGAATCGGCGAAGAGTCACTAACGTATTGCGTGGAGGAGACGCCGTGAAAATCAACCGAACAAAGACTCTTGCCCTGGCCGCGTTCCTGGCGGCCGCCACGGCCTGGAGTGTACCTGCTAAAGAAAATCCACTACTTAAGCCGCGCATCGCGTTAAAACCCATGAGGAGCACTCTCGTCACGCCTCGGGGCGAGGGGACTTTCATGCCGCTAGCGGGCGGCTCGGTCGCCCTGGGGCTTGCCTATGAACACCCTCTCGGCCCTTACCTCGCGCTGGGAGTCGCGTTCAACCCCCACTTTGTCATGGGAGCTTTGTTGGAAACGTTCATCGTCAATTACCTTGAGGATCTCGAGTTTATCGCCCAGGGCCGCTTGCCCGTGGGGAACCGACTAGCGTTTCATCTGAACACGGGCATGGGACCCGCCGGCGCCGTTCTCGCTATCAACCAGGAGGGAATCCCGCTGGGCGATCGCTTGTTGATCGGCCTGACCGGTGACGCCGAAGTGGGGTTTGAGGGATTCATCACTCCCAAACTCGGCCTGGGCGTGCAAACAGGCGTGAAGGCGTGGGGGTGGCTGTGGCGCGAGGAACAAAGACACTACGATATCGCCTGGACCTTTGGCACCACTCTGCGCTTCACCCTCTAGCCCTCCTGCGGGGGTTTGCTGCCAACGGTTTCGGTGGACTCGAAACGGTTTGAGAGGTCACCTGGTGTGGCAAACAAAGGGGCGCGGCCCCCACAGTGAACGGCTTGTTCGCCGATCGTCTTCCACGTGTTGATGCGGTCGTCAATCCACTTCTCTAGCCGGAGACCGCGATGCAACGGAAAATCGGCGATTCGCGCCGGTGTGAGTTTTCTGCCGTAGTTGAACCGCCAACGCTGCAATCGAATGATCGACGCGGCGATGAATAAGTGTGCAAGCGATGTGTCCTCGCGCGGCAGCAAGATCAAGCAATCGTCATTGACCGCGCACGGCTCTCGCTGAACAAATGCTTCGCCAATGCTGCCGGTTTGCGCAACGGTCACGAACGGCGGTTGGACGAGCGTGGGGAACCGCAACCACCCGTAACAACCGTTATCGTTCTCCGTGGGGGAAATGATCAGGGAATCGCCCGCCGGAAGATCTTCTCGACTGTGCAGCTCCTTCATGCCGTAGCAAATGAGAAAAGCACCGCCGATGGTTCCAGGAGCCGCGGCAAGGGCAGCCGCGTTTTTGCGCCGAGAAACAGAGAGAAACGCACGATACGGTGTCACCTTGAGGGAACCACGCGCCACGGCCGCTCTCAACCTGGCAACCTGGGGGGCATGACGCACGTAAAACGCGGTAGCGCGACGCAACAGTTCATCGACGCTTTCGCGAATTTGTCCGTCGGAAGGCCTTGCCGACGGAACAGCCGCGCCGGGTGCCCAATCCTGCCCCGGCGCAACGCACGCTACTCCTGAAAATCCTTCCCTTTGCCGCTTGTTGAGAATCGCCTCAACCGCTGATGGAAGCTGGGAAACATCCTCTCGTTGCGGCACGCGTACCTTTCTTTTTAAAGTGTAGCCGTCTCGCTCGACGCGGACAAAAACGGTTTTGCGCGCGGGATCGTGTGGGACGCCCCGCTCTAAAAACATCACGCAGGTTGTCGCGGACGCATAGGGCTGAAATAGTTCGTCCGGCAGTTGGCAAACAGCGACAAGAGAGTTGTGCCGCAAGGTCCGATCGCGCCACGGTTGGAACTGCCTTTTGACTAAAAAACTGCTTGGCACAATCACACCCAACCGCCCGCGAGGCTTAAGCGCCGCCAGAGCTCGATCAATGAAATCCTGCGTGGGCGTGTCGGTGCTTTTGTGAGGAAACGGCGGGTTGAGCAAAGCGACATCGCACTGCCCGATGGGATAACCGGGAGCGGTGAAGCAGTCATCTTTACGAATGCCCGACTTGCCGTCGCCTCGAAGAATCATGTTGGCGACACACAGGGCGGCTGTCACGGGTTCCACCTCAAAGCCGATGAGGTTGTCCCGAATCATCCGGACCGTGTCTTGGTAACTCCCCTGCGCGGTCTGTTGCAGCCGCTGGAGCACCGCGATTAAGAATCCGCCCGTTCCGCAAGCGGGGTCGATGACAAGGTCCGTTGCGGTCACTTGGCAAACATCCGCCAAAAATCGCGTGATGTGGCGCGGCGTGAAATACTGCCCGATTGTATTTGCGCCCGTATAGCGAAAAAACAATTCGTAGAGCTGTCCCAAGTAGTCATGGTCGAGCGCGGCGCCGACTACATTGAGCTTTTCCAGCTCCGCGAGAATTTCCCAAGCTCTGCGAGCAAGCCCGTCGTTTGCCTGATCGATGCGCAAACTCGCGGCGACTTCGCTCTTGCCGCCGTCTCGAAAGGCATCCGCGCACGCCGCGTTGATGTCTCTTAACACATACTCGGGATGGCGTCGGATCCGGCCGCCGGAACGCCACAGGGCCAATATCATTGCACCCACGTGTCCGGGGCGGTGTTCGTCTCGAACCTTGGATTC
The DNA here is from genome assembly GCA_039030455.1 of Myxococcota bacterium. Taxonomy (GTDB): domain Bacteria; phylum Myxococcota; class UBA727; order UBA727; family JABDBI01; genus JBCCEG01. Next base: position 11,522 of record JBCCEG010000007.1, read on the forward strand.
ACGCAACAGGCGATTGAGCTTGTCCGCCTTGGCGAACAAAATCTCCGTCCTCGGCACTTGCGGCGTCAGGTCGCGCAGGGAACGCGCCGCGAGAAGGCGCCGCGCGTCCGCGGGGGTGGGAATCCAAGACACCTCTCCACCCTGATAAAGCACTGCTTGCCAGCGACCTTGCACCCATTTGCGCACCCCGACGCGAATGCCGGTTTCTTCCTGACCGGCGACTCCGACCGCCATTGCCGGCGCGGCGGTGACTAAGCAGGCCTCGGCGTAAAAACAAGCTTGCGCCAACGCGGCGTCAAAATCGTCGAGGTTCGCCTTGGCTTCGATCACGACTTGCACGGACGCGCACGCGGAATCGACAAGGAGAAAATCAGGATAGCCGTCGCCCGTGCCTTGCTTGCTTCGGCCGGTGAACAGCTGTTTGAGGCGAGGGTGGCACCGGTACTCGTTGTGGCGCAACAAATTTCCCTTGGGCGGTTTGGCGGTGTTCCACCCCTGCACATCCAGCAAATCCACAACCAGTTTTTCCGTTCTGGTTTCCGACAGATGCCTTGGCAAAAAAACTCCCCTGTCATCCCCGCGTGCGTCAATTCTGAAACACGCGGCTCCCCGTTGGCAAGCAAAGGGCATGCAGTGGCCCCCTAAGAGCGTGTTTAAAGTCGTCGCGAGCGAAGCTACATCAAGGCAAAAATCGGAGAGAAAAGCGGAATTTACTGGTGGTAAATGAGCATTTTCGAGCCGATTTTTAACGACGATGGAGCGAGCGGAGTAGACTTTAAACACGCTCTCAAAAGCTTGGGCCCACGCTAAAGGTAAACTGCACGGGGCCGTCGCCCTCGCGCTTGCCCGGTGTGCCCGCGGGTCGCGCGGGCAGCGGAAAGCCGAACTCGAACCGCAGCAGCCCAAACGGTGTCATCCAGCGGAACCCAAAACCCGCCGACGCATACAAGCCCAAGGGCAAGTCGCGCGCGGGGTCGAACGCACTGTTGCGATACGTGCTCAGCGATGACTGCCCGGCATAAAACAGATTCTCGCCAGGCGCGTAGGCGTTGCCAAAGTCAAAAAACACCACCGACCGCAAGCCGATGGGCGCCACGATGGGGAATTCCAGCTCCAGGTTGCCCAGCAAGCGCTTGGTGCCCCCGACGCGAAAGTCATGCAGGGGCTCATCGGGCGAAAGAGGCACGGCCAACCGCACGGGGCTAACGGACCGAAACGCATAGCCACGCAAGGTGTTGGGGCCACCCAAAGCATAGTTCTCGGACAACAAGGGTCCGTCTAACGGATGCAGCCACCCCAGCTGCAAGTTGAGCTTGAGCACCCAGTGTTTCCAAATAAACCAGTCGTCAAAGTCGTAATACAACCGGACAGCCGCGCCGGTGCCGATAAAACGCACCGCGCGCGCGGGGACCAATACATCGTCGGGGTCCTCGGGTTTGGCGACGGCGTTTTCCAGCGCCGCCCACCCCAAACCACCCAGTTCGCCGAAGGCAAACTCACTATGCACCTGCATCAAATACCCACGGGTGGGGTCCAGCCGATTGTTCCGCTGGTCTAGCCGCAGCATGGGCGTGAGCGACGTGGTGTGTTGCGGCTCGCCCAGATGGAGATCGTACAGACGCGTCAGGACTTCGGGTTGTTCGGTTTTGACCCGTTCGGTGCGATAGCGCAGCAACAACTGCAAATTCTCCCAGTCGGGGATGTAATCCCGCGCGGTGCCCAAGGCCGACTTAAACCAACGTTGTGAAACAGGAGCCAGACCGGCCCCGATGGGGTAGCCGGCTGTCAGCGACCCCCCCGTGCTCCGCCGCTCAAAGCTTTGCATCAACGAGCTGTGATGATGCGCCGCCACTGACAACGACACAGGCCTTTGGCCCAACAAACCGATATAAGGTTCGGCGAAACGCCCGTCGAACGTCTGTCTGAACTTAGAAAGTTGGAGCTGTCCCGATAGGGTCTGCCCCCTGCCAAGCAAGTTGTCGAAGCCGAACTGGCCTTGAAAGACAAACCCTTCGCCTCCTGTTCCCCACGATCCTCCCACTTGGGCACGCACGGTGGACTTTTCTTCCACCTCGATCTCAAGCACCATTTTTTCGTCGGCGCTGCCGGGTTTTTTGGCGAAGCGAACCTCTTTAAAAAATCCCAACCGACGCAGGCGGCGCTCGCTGAGCCGCAGCAAGGTTTCCGAGTAAAGCTCCCCCTCGTACACCCGTAGCTCCCGGCGAATGACGTCTTCAACCGTTTTGCCGTTGCCTCGAATGTCGATGCGTTCGAACCAAACGCGCGGCCCAGCCTCTACATGCAACGCCACATCCACATGCTTGGTCTCGTCATCGACGGCAAGCCGCGGATCGACGTTGACATAGGCATAGCCTTCATCCCGGTAGCGGTCCACGATGCGGTTCACGTCTTGCGCGAACTTGGGGCGATTGAAGACATCACCCTGCCCAAGCGAAACCAATCGCAGCAGATCACCACGCACAAACGCGACCCGACCCTCCGAGCGTGCTCGCTCCGCCTGCCGCTTTTCACTCACCAGCAAATCCCCGTCCATTGTCACGGTGCCCAGAAAATGCTGTTCGCCTTCTTGCAGCCCAATGTGAATGCGCAACCGGCCGCGATCGGGCGCCAGGGAGACCCTCGGCCGGCCCACGCGCACCTTGATAAACCCGCGCGAGTGGTACAAAAACTCAACGCGCTGTAAATCAACAGCCAACTCCTCGGGCACGTATTTGCCCCAACCGGCCAGCAACCCCAACGGATGGTTTTCCTTCGTCCGCATCACCTTGCGCAACGCATCGGGGTGAATGCGCCGTGCCCCCAGAAAATCAACGGCTTCAATCCGCACGGGCGAGCCTTCTTGCATGTGAAACGTGATATCTTCCACCGGGCACGTTCGCCCCCTGCGGGGGCTTGCTTCCGCGACGGAAGTTGTGGCGGCAGGGGGGCCCCCGGAAAGTATCGAAGAACTTTCTGGGGAAAAAGCAAAGCCCCCTTGGGGCTTCGGCGTCACCCGTGTGGACACATCGGCCAAAAAATAGCCCTTGTCGCGGTACAGCTTGCGAATAGCCTCCTTGCTCGAGGCCAACTGATGGTGTTGCACGGCGCGGTGGGGCTGCAGCGTGATCACTTCCTTGAGATCGTCCTTCTTCACACGCACATTGCCTGTGAAGCGCACGTGGTTAAGCGTTGGACGCTCCCGAACCTCAATCTCCAGCAAAACACCGCCGTTTGGCACGCCTTGCCGCCGCGCCAGCACGTTGTCGAACGGCCCAAGTTCATAAACACTCCGAATATCCCGCGCGACCGACTCGGAAGAAAGCAATTGGCCTACCCGCGTATGCAACCGCGCCGCCACTGCCTGTGGTTCCACGCGACACGTGCCACACACGGTGATAGCGGCCACCACTCCCGGCGCCGCGGACTGACCGGGGGGCAGCCGCGCGACGGTCACGCAGTTTCTCGGGGGACTACCGGCGGCGGCCTGGGCACAA
>JBCCEG010000008.1:0-14803 GCA_039030455.1 Myxococcota bacterium
CACTATCAGAACAGAAGGCGCTTATGCCTTGCTTTTGGGCGCTTTCGGTGACGGCTCGGCGCTGCCGCCGGGGGGCTGTGTTCCCTTTTGCTTTTTTTCCACAAAGTGTCCTTTTGCCCCAGAAAGTTCTCCCGTTGCTCGATACTTTCCGGGGCCCCCGTTTTGCTCCGCTCCGGTACTTTGCGGGAGCCCCCTCTCGCCACGCCCCGCGCTCTCGCTAGACGTTCGGATAATGCGGGGTTGCAGGGCCACTTTGCCGTTGTGACGCGTGACCTCGAACGACACCTCGGTACAGTCTTTGTGTGAAGCAAAGATGTACTCCGTCGTTTGCGCCACCATGCGTTGCAGCGATGCAAAGTCCATGGGTTTTTCATTGCTAGCCGTTTGTGCCTGCACCAGTTGTTGATGCAGCCGGCGCATTTCCTCTTGACTCAGGCTGACTTGCGCCGAACGCGCGGCCCCGGAGACAGGCTGGGGCTGGTTGATCGTCTGTGCCCGCGTCGCGGATTTGGTCGACTGCTGCTCAGAGACGGCCTCGTCTTTGCTTTGTCGCGCGGTCTGTTGTGCGTGGGGCTTGTGCGCGAGTCGTTCAGCCAGATCGTTGAATGCTTGGCCGATGTCGGCCAGGTCGCCTAGAGCTTCGGAGCGCAGCCGCTTATGGCAGTGCCCCTGGGCCAGTTCGCGCAGTGCCGCGACCACGGTGCCCACGGGCAGCACCGGCCGCTTTGACCGCGAACTGATAAAGGCCTGGATCAATGCCATGGCAATCAAAGCGACCGTGTCTAGCACGGCTCGGTACAGAGCCGTTTGCGGACAGGTGCTTAACGTCAAGCAAAAACCAGCGATGGCAAAGACGACAAATGTCAAAGCGCTTGCTTTTGTCGCAGGGGGCGTGCCGCGCGTCATCGCTGTCCTCAATCTTCACCGAACAGCCAAGAGAGCTGCGTTTTAGGACCCATCCGATCAACGATATGGCAACGGAATGCCCTTCTTAGCTTGATCGTTATCTGACCAATGCGCTGTTTGGATATCCCGTACCGTTTTCCCAACTCTACCAAACTGACGGGCTCGGACGCAACTAGGTGCTCGCGCCACACGACCCGATCACGCTCGTCGGTGAGTTTTTGTTCAAACTCGGCGATGAGAACCTTGACCACCTCTTGCACTTGGCCGCCGCCCACGCTTTGCTCGGGGGTTTGCCCGTCGTCGGCCAGCGTGTCTTGCACGGTCAGGTGTTCCTCGGCGGTGTTCAGCGGCGACGACAGACTGGTGTCGCTTCCCTGCAAACGGCCTAGCACCAAAGCCACTTCTTGGGGATCTTCGTCTAGCTCGCGCGCGACGGCGTCGGCGGTTGGTTGCTTTCCCGCCGCCAGCAGCTTGGCGCGCACCGCGGGGAGGTTAAAATAAATTTTGCGTCCCGCGCGCGTATTCGCCGTGTGGATGAGCCGCGCGTTGGTCATGAGGAATTTGGTGATCTGCGCACGGATCCAGTAAGCCGCGTACGTGCCAAAGCGGCTGCCTTTATCGGGATCCCAACGCTGTGCGGCAATGGCCATGCCGGCGGATGCCTCTTGCACCAAATCCATCAGATTGGTCCAGCCGCGGCGGTTTTGATAAGCCAGTTTAATGGCAAGGCGCAGGTTGTGTGTCACCAGCTTACGTGCCGCCGCCTTGTCGCCGTGGTCACGGACGCGGATGCCCAAAAGACGTTCTTCTTCTTCGCTCAGGCGCGGAATTCGCGTGGCTTGACGGACAAAAGAGGTGTATAGCGGGGCTGTGCCCCCTTGCTTGCTTAAACCTTCCGCGTCGATGTGGCTTGAAACGGCATGGTGGATACTTTGATCGCCTTTGTCATCCCAATCGGAGCGAGGGACCTCAACCTGCCGCAACGGCGCGACTAGGGCTTTTGGCGTGTCGTCGTTCTTTTTCGTAGAGACGCGATTCATCACGTCTCTACTATCAGCGGCTTTTTGCTCGCTTTTGTCGCCCCCGGCGGCGGCGAAGTGCAGCCCTTTGTCATCCTGAGTCCGTCCGCAACGATAGTGAAGAACAGACGAAGAATCTCCCCGCGCGGCGCGGGGTTTTGGGTTCCCGCTTTCCCTGCGGCGCTTGGAGTCAAAGCGGCGTCGAGCCGCCGCATTCCATAACTCAGGCTCATAGAACGCGTTTAGAGCACAGCCTCCACCCCGTTATTCTGGTGCTGTTTGCGTGGATGCCCGTGGTCGATCCACGTGTGCAGCACCTTGGCGGCTTGCTGTTTTTGCACCGCCGGAACGTAGACACGATGGAAACGAGCAGGGTGCCTGTAACGGCGGTAGAGCGGGACATAGTGATCCAACGGCACCGCCTTGCCCGTCGGCGTTAGAATATAGATGTCCCGACATGCTCTTGGAGACTTGGCCAGCGTGCTTTCAGAGTGAATCGTCACCGGCTCCAGGCTTTGCCGCACAAGCCGCGCGTGGAGATCTTGCAGGGCCGTGGACGGCTGTGACCGCGATTCCTGCTCGTCCCCTTCATAACGGTGTTCCGTGAGCATGTGATAGGGCCGACGTTGCACGATCAAACGCGCCCACGGATTGAGGCTGGTGCGCAGCGTGTGCCAAATAGTGATGTCGTCGATACTCAGGTAAGCCTCGATATCGCCGGGGAGCGTAAACGACTCGCCCAGGCTGAAAAAGCATCGCCGGAGCAGTTCATTGAAGAGCACGGGAGTATGGTGCAAATAGACAGTGGCGAACATGTGATAGCGCGAGAGGAGAAAATCCTCGAAGGCAAACAGGGCGCGGCTGAGCAGGCCTAGGTAAACACTGCCGTCTTGTTGCACCGGCACCACGTTGTGAATCAGCCAGTCCGCGTCGAATTTGCCATAATCCACGCCGCAAAAAACACTGTCGCGGCGCAGGTAGTCCATGCGGTCCGCGTCGCACTCCGACGAAACGATTTGCTTGAGGATAGGGGTGTAATCTAGGCCGTTGTGCGTGAAAATATTTGTCTCTTCTGGCCGAGCGCAGATAAGCGCGGCAATGCCGCGAGGGGAAATGCCTTGGTCGCCAAACAGGTGTTTCAGGGCCGCCGTCAACGAGGAGTCCAAAATAATCTTGAGGGTATAGTCTTCGTGGGTAGCGCGTTCGTCGAGGTTGCGGCAAGGGGAACCCTTGGGCAGTTGGAGCTCCTTGACCGCGGGCATGGCTGCTTCGGCCGCGTGCGACAACGGCGGATGCCCGATATCGTGCAACAACATGGCCACGCGGACAGCTTGGCGAAAGTGGTTGTGTACCGCAGTCGGCAGATCGCCTTTGCCAAACAGCGAATCGAACAACCGCGTTGCCACGTGCATGGCACCCAGGCTGTGGTTGTAACGCGTGTGCGTGGCGCCGGGGAATGCCAAATCGACCAACCCCAATTGTTTAACGTTGCGCAGCCGTTGCAGCGCTGGTTGGTCAAGCAGAGAGAGCTCGGCGCTGCTGAGAGTAACAAAGCCGTGTATGGGGTCCCGAATGGTAGGAGTTGGTTTTTTGTGCATAACCGGATTCCTTGATTTGACTGATGACACTAGGCTTCCGCCTCCGGCGAACCGCCGCTTCCTTCGACGATAACACCGACAGAGCGGAATCACTGTTGCCTTTCTCACTCCAGAATACGATATGTCTCGAACGTATTGCAAGGCTGAGTCTGGGTTCGCATCTTTCATGTTTGGCAATAGGCCTTGGAAATAGGCATGCCCTTTCACTTGTTTCAGCATTCGGTTTCCCTGCCGTGCATGGGAGTTGCGCACGGGGTAGCATGGTGGGCGTGAGTAAGCGCACCCGCCACGACACGCTCTTCCACGAGATGCTACGCCTGGCGGCGTTTCGGTGCTGGTTCGCGCGTACGCACCTAGATCCCGCAGACGTGGCGGAGATGGACTTGAACAGATTGGAGCCGATGCCGGAAAGCTTCATGCGATCCCATAAGATCGTGGTGCCGGATTGTGTACTCCGAGCTCCTCTCAAACGCGCGCGGGGATGGGGGTACATCATCGTCGATCAAGAAACAAACCCCAACAAAAAGGAGGTGCTGGCGCGCTTGGAGGTGGCGAAGGCCAGGCTTTTCGAGTACGACCTCAACGATCCGAGCAGCGAGGTGCCGCCGCTGATCCGAGCACTTATCTTTTGCACCGGTCGCCAGCGCTGGCATCGGGAAACAGACCGGTACGCGGCGTTACCCCCGGGGTTGCGTGAACGGGTTCGAAGTTCACTAGGAGAACCACCCCGCGTGGTGCACGCCTCGGATTTAGAGGAAAGCGAGGAATTGACGCGCTCCTGTCCGGAACTGGTCATGCTGCACCTGTTGTACCGCCATTCCTACGAGGACCCCGTTGTCGTGGTTGCCAAGCTGGAGCCGCTGCTGGCAAGGGTTTTGCATCGTCAAGGCGGTCGGGCCGCGTTGCAGACGGCAATCGATTACCTGTCTCCCAGCGGTGGACAGGAGCAAACGCGAGATTTTATACTAAAAATAGATCAGACGCTTACGCGCGCGGAGGTGAAGGAGGCGATCATGACTTTCAGTGAAGTGTTTCGGCACGAAGGCAGGCAGCTGGGTTTGAGGGAGGGTCTGGAGGAAGGCCTGGAGAAAGGCAAACTTGAAGGCAAACTTGAGGGTGAGCTGAACAAAGCGCTGGAGATCGCGCGCAACATGTTGAACGAGGGCATTCCCACCGCGACAATTGCCAGGGTGACCGGCTTGTCGCGCCACAAGCTGGCCGCGCTGCGCGGGAAATAGCGGGCGGTTGGGTCCCGTGCGGTACTCTTGCCGACACGAAGAAGGGGTTTGAGCCGTGGCGCGCGATCAGGTGGAGTTGCACAGTGAAACCCAACTGCTGCATCGGTTGCCTTCTTACACGGTTCCCCAGCTAGAGCGGTTGGTTCGTTGCCATAACGCGGCTTACTTTGACGAAAACAATCCCCGCATTAGCGATCCGGCGTTTGACCGCCTGGTGGAGCGTTTGCGCGCGCTCAAGCCCGGCTCGGGTGCTTTGCAAGAGCTGGGGGAACGCCCCCCGCCCAAGCAGCAAGAGGTGATTCACCGCCAACCCATGCTGTCGTTGGACAAGTGCTACGACGAGGCTGCTTTCGCCAAGTGGTATGACAAGGCTGGCGGGACTTTGCTCGTCATGCCGAAGATCGACGGACTGGCCTGCACGCTGCACTACGATTTGTCCGGCGCGTTCAAGCTGGCCGCTACGCGCGGTGACGGAGACTCGGGCGAGGATGTCACACACAACGTGCGCGCCATCGCGGATGTCCCTGAACAATTGAAACGAACTTTCCACGGGGATTGCATTCAAAAGGGGACCGACATCCTAGAGGTGCGCGGTGAAATCTATTTAAAACTCTCCCGGTTTCGCGAGCATTATGCCGACGCCTTTGCCAATCCGCGCAATCTAGCTGCCGGGGCGCTAAAACAGAAAGATGCGGCAAAATCGGCCGCTTACGGGCTCTCGTTCTTCCCTTACGAGATTTTGGGGGCACGCCTCAAGAGCGAACAACACAATATGGAGTTGCTGACAGCGTTGGGTTTTACACTACCAACCCATCGCTTCACGCACGATCAACAAGAAGCCTTGGCTGCTTACGAATATTTTGCGCGGCATCGCGGCGCGTTGGACTATGAGATAGACGGCGTGGTGTTCCGAGTGGACGACATCGCGCGTCAGGCGGAGTTGGGCAGCACGGCACACCACCCTCGTTTTTGCCTGGCCTACAAGTTTCAGGGCGAGGTGGCGCAAACGCGGCTGCGCGCGGTGGAGTGGTCGGTGGCCCGCACGGGCACCATCACACCCGTTGCCTGCATCGATCCCGTGTTTATCTCGGGCGCCCGCGTGGCCCGCGCGTCGCTGCACAATGTAGGACGCATGCGTGAGCTTGGGTTGACGGTGGGAGCTCTGGTGGAGGTGGCCAGGCGCGGCGGTGTGATCCCCCACGTGCAGCGGGTGTTGCCGACTTGTCATTCCCGCGAAGGCGGGAATCCAGACCAAAAGGTCCTGGAACCTTTGATTCCCCAGGAATGCCCATCTTGCGGCGGCCCTACCGTGCTGGAGGGAGATTTTCTCAAGTGCGCGCGGCCCCAGGCGTGTGTGCAAGTGGCGTGGTCGCGTCTGCGGCACTTTTGTTCGGTGATGGAGCTAGAAGGATTCGGTCCGCGCTTGCTACAGCAGCTGGTGCAACAGGATTTGGTGCTCACCCCGGCTGCGCTGTATCGGCTGGCGCCGCAAGATCTCACAGTGCTGGAACGCATGGGAGAAGTGTCGGCGACTAAATTAGTGCGGCAAGTGCAAGACAAGCGCCGCGTGCCGTTCGCCACATTTTTGGCCGCGCTGGGGTTGGCCGAGATTGGTCCGGTGACCGCGCGGGCCATTGCACAGCAGTACACGGATTTATCGTGTTTGTCCCAGGCAACGCAAGAGGATCTAGCGAGTGTTCGAGGCGTTGGCGAAGTGGTGGCGCGGTCCATTGTCGAGGGATTCCGTACACAACACGAGGAGATCGAACAGCTATGCCGTGAGATCGAGATTGTACCCGACGAGGGGAAACCCCAAAGTGCCGATGCTTCTGAGAACTCCTCGGAGTCATCGGGGCCTTTGGTAGGCAAAGGGCCTTCGGCCCCAAAGGCACGCAGTGCCCCGCTTGCGGGCAAGCGGGTGGTGTTCACCGGCAAACTGACGCAGCTCACGCGCAAGCAAGCGCAGCGGCGCGTGCGGGCGTTGGGGGGTGAAACCCCTGGCGCGGTGTCGACTTCGACGGACTATCTGGTGGTCGGCGGTGACGGTAGAGAGAATCAAAGGGGTGCAAGTAGTAAGATGGCACTGGCCCGGCAGTTGAATCAAGCGAGCCGAGGACAGATTGCTATTGTGAGTGAAGAGGAATTCGTGCAGCGTTTGCATGAGTGGGAAGATGGCGCCTAGAAATACTGTCCGACGCGGCGAGACTTAGTGGACGGCGAAGGCGGTCGAGTCTTGTGTGATATTCTGCAAGATAGAGGAGGAAAAGCATTCATGCGACAGGCAAAAGCCATGCTTATTCAGCAAGGGAAACAACAAATCATCCAACTGCCACCCCATGTGCGATTGGTGGGGCATGAAGTGTTGGTGGAGCAAGTAGGCAAACGGATTGTGCTCACTCCCATGGCGCGGGACAACTGGCCCGAATCTTTTTGGCGTTGTTTGGGACAAGCCTCTGGTGATTTCACGAGACCCGCTGTATCCCCCCAACGCCGTGAATCTCCTTTCGAGTGAACGTCTTTCTCGACACCAACATCTGCATCTACCTCATCAAGAAGAATCCGTCGCGGGTTATCCATAGGCTCTGACAGCACCATCCAAGTGAGATAGGCATCAGCTGTATTACAGTGGCCGAACTTCGATATGGAGCAAGTAATAGTGCCTTTCCACAACGCAATCACCAGGTGCTGGATGCCTTTTTCCAGCCTTTTCACATCGACGTCTTTTGCGAGGAGGCAGCGCGACGATACGGGGAGGTACAAACGGCTCTTAAGCAGGTGGGTCAACCGATCGGGATGATGGATGCTCTGATTGCCGCGCATGCTTTGGCTAGGAATGTTGTGTTAGTTTCCAACAATCTTCGAGAATTTGCGCGGGTGCCCGGCCTGCGCTACGACAATTGGGTAGAAACATAAATGATGAATTATTAGTTATAGTTTGCAAGTGATAAATAGGGCAAAGTGGAGCCGGGAACAGAAGTTTCGTGTGAAGTCGTCTAAGATCGATTCCATGAACTTTGCGAAAGGCGCTGAAAAAGCAAATCCGGTTCGCATAACCGCAGTGGCGGTAGCATTGGTATGTTTTGCCGGGTGTTCTCAGTGGGTTCATGTCAAGGCTCCCCCAAGCGCCGCGCGCGTGGTGTTGCATGACAAAAGCGCGCCGGTGACCGCCGGTGGCTCTTGGGTACAGGTTCGCCACGGGCTGGGGCCGGTGTCGTATCGTGTTGTTGATGCACAAGGGCAATTGCTCAAGAGGGGTCGGCTGGAGCGAACAAAACTCGATCCGCTGGTCGTGGGTTTGTCGGTAGCCGGCGCGGCGGTTGCCGTGCCGCTGTTGGCGTGGGCCGGCGTGAACGTTGCCAATCCCTCGTGGTCGGGAGTATTTGCCGCCGTGGCTGAAAAAAAACGGCAAAGTGACATTGATATCGACGCCGGTCCTTACCTGCGTCAGAGTTTGTCCCCGTGGACCATCCCCATTGCCACGGTGTTTGGCGCGATTGGGCTGTTGCCGCTTGTGGGGTTGTCGTTCGCGGGGAAGTTGCCTAGCGAGGTGATTCTCGATGCGCCTTAGCCTTTTCATTCGCCGCCGCGGCCAAAGCGGCGTCGAGCCGCCGCATTCCAAGGCCTGGATCGCCCGCGCCATGTCTTTATGTTTGTTGTCCGCCTGTGCCGGAGGGCCCACGGGAGCGGACACGCCCGTGGTCATTGTGGACGGCATCGATAACACGGCCCAACTGCGGACGGTTCAGCTGCGAACGATGGAAGACTTGCACACCATGCGGGGGCAACGGATTTCTCTTGTGCGTCGCGCCGACGTGGATTTAGCCAAACTGGCCGAGTTGGAAAAATCAGGGGAGTTCAGCAGCTTTCAAGCATTTTACGGACAGGCAGAGCAAGAAGTGACCTCCGAGCCCGCGCGGCCTAGTTTGCTGTGGCAGGGCGGCCGCTGGGTGCCGCGAGACTTTGACAGTCTGATGTTGGTGACGGCCTACGCGCACTTAGAAGAAATCATGGCTTTTTTTCGCACCGTGGTGCGCGACGAGTCGGGCGCCACCAAGAATCCCCTATCGGTTGGTTTGTACGCCACCGTCCACTCGGGCGGTAAATTGTCTTTGGGCGATTTGTCCGGTAATGCTTTTTACAGCCGCCTGCCCGATATGTTGTTCGTGCTGCGGACCGGCGCGGAGCGGTGGTTGCCTTATGGCTTGAACAAAACCGTCTTGGCGCACGAATTTGCTCACCGCGTGTTTCAATACAATGTATGGGTGCGGCAGCCTCAAGTGCAGCAGTATGTGTGGGCAAGTCCGGGGCGCTATCTACAAGGGAATCCCACTCTGCTTTTCTTTCGTGCCACGGACGAGGGATTGGCCGACCTGGCGGCAATTTTGTTCACCGGTGACCCGTCGGCTTTTGGCTACGCATTCCGGGGAGGTTTTAACGGCCAAACGCGAGATCTGCAAAGCTCATTTGCGCAAGAGGCCACCTATGACAAGTTGATGCAAACAAAATCACCGTTCGCGCAACAGTGGCAGTGCCATTACTCCGAAGATGCCATGTGGTATTGCTTGGGAACCGTTTTGGTACGCACGCTGCTAGATGCCGCCGCCCCCGAAGGCTCCATGGAAGAGAAGATTACTCGGTTGCGCCAACACTTTGCCCCACTGCTCCCCCGGATTTTGCAGGATGTTGGTTCATACATTGCCGCAAGCCAGGGCTATTACGGGATCAATGTTTTTTTTCATCAAGCTGTCAGCCGCCTCAGACAAGTGGATGATTCGTCTTCTCGGCAGCTGGCATTGCATCTGTGCGAGGCGACTAGAAAGCGCTTTACGAGTCTGACAAATCCGGGGATGCTGCCCGCCTGTTTTGTTCCCGTCGAGGTGGAGGTGAGACATGGAGAACAGGGGGAAAAAGAAAGAAAAGACGCCTATTTCTGGTGGCCTGACTATGAGAAAGGAGAGCACAAGCGGGTGTTGGTGGAGTTTAAGCAACAGGACCCCGCCACCGGTCGAGAAGTGTCTCGCTACATCCCGATGGAAGTAACGGGTTCGGCGCGGTTGAGGAAGCAAGCGAGCGGCGTCTCTTTGGATTTAGGGGTGCGGTGAAGTGAGGGATCGCATACCGGTGTTGTCGTTGCCGCGCGTGCGAACTTCCGAAAAGCCAATGAATCTGTTTTTTCCAGCTTCTGTCCTAGATTCCCGCTTTCGCGGGAATGACAAGGTGCAGAGATCTTTTTCAGAGCCCCATGAGAAAGCAGTTTGGACAAAAAACAATACATTTCTTTTGTCATTCCCGCGAAAGCGGGAATCCATTTTAAAGCGTTTTCTGTTCGTAGGGACGCGATTCATCGCGTCTCTACGTCGGATTGCGTCCCCCTTTTTTCCGCGATCGCTAAAAGGTTTCTTGCCGATCGCCGTTTTGCTCGGCGGCCTGGCCGCCAATGGTTCCGGCAAAGCGGAAGATGTCCAAAGGCCCGCGCTTTCTTTTGTTCCAGAGACTTCCACTAGAAAAAGCAAAGGGGCGCAGCCCCCCCCTTGGGGGTTCGTGGATTTTCCCGTGATGGCGCGGTCGGGGTTGGGTTCGGCCGGTGACACGCGGCTGCGGTTTGGCGCGGGAGCGCGCGGGGGACTGTGGCCGCATTGGTGGGGCAATTGGCGGCTTGGGTTTGACGCGAGTGGTGTTTTGCTAGCGCCGCTTGCCGATGGTTCGCCGCGAGTGTTTGTCACGCCGTACACGGTGGAGCTGACAGGCCGGGGGTTGATCGGTTATGCGGCGAGGAACGGCCGTATTGCTTTTGTGCCGTACGGGTTTGTTGGTGGTGTCGGTCAGTTGACGCTCGTGCACCTGCGAACGTTTACTCGCGACGCGTTTGGTTTTGACGGCGATATCGCGGCGGTGCTGGGGCCGGGGCTGGCGGTCCATATCGGCGGATGGCTTGTGCGGTTGGATTTGGGGGTTGGCTACGGGTTGCATGGGCTGTTATGGCAAACCACGTTGGGCATCGGCATGGGGCAGACTCGGGGCTAACCACAGTCCTTGAAAAAACGGGTAAACTGTTTCGCACCAAGTGATAAGAGGTGAGTGATGAGCGTTTGGATGTTCCCAGGACAGGGATCTCAACGAGTCGGCATGGGGGAAGAGCTATTTGGCGAGTGCCCCGATTGGATGGAGCAGGCGGATGCGATTATGGGCCTGTCGGTGCGCGAATTATGCCTGCATGATCCGCGAGGATTGCTGAATCAGACGCGGTACACGCAGCCCGCGTTGTATACGGTGAATGCGTTGGCATGGCGCGTGCGGCGGCACAAGGGAGAAAAGCCCGCGTGGTTGATTGGTCACAGTTTGGGCGAATACAACGCGCTGCTAGCCGCGGGCGTGTTTGATTTTGCCGCGGGGCTGCGTTTGGTGCGGCGGCGCGGCGAGTTGATGGCAGCGGTGCAGGGCGGCGGCATGGCCGCCGTTATTGGGTTGGAGGAGCCCCGCGTGCGCGAGACGCTGCAGCAGGAAGAGCTGCGGCAAGTGGACATCGCCAATCTCAATACCAAAACACAGATTGTGATTGCCGGACCCAAGGAGATTGTTGAACAGGCGTGTGCCGCGCTGCGCAAGGCAGGCGCGCGTCGAATCGTGCCGTTGCCGGTCAGCGGCGCGTTCCACTCGCGAGCGATGCGGGCAACGCAACAGGAGTTTGCCCAGGCTATCCAACAGGTTTCTTTGAACCCTCCCGCCATTCCCGTGATCGCCAATGCCACGGCACAACCTTATCTCCGTAGCGCCGAGGCCATCGCACAGACTCTCGTGCAGCAAATTGCCAGTCCCGTCCGCTGGGTGGAGAGCATTCAGTTCCTGTTGCGCCAAGGAGAAGAGGAGTTTGAGGAAATCGGCCCGGGCAATGTCTTGGCCGGTTTGGTTCGCAAAATCCGCATCACAGATTAAGCGGATTGATCGGATGGTCGGATAAACGAGATGGCGGCAAGAAAGGCCGAGATAACGACGGAAGCAGGGTTGTATGCTCTGTTCAAGCCATGCATCCGACCATCTGCGCCAATCCTGTGCTCTGTGGTAGCACGTTGACAGCGGCGTGGCGCCGGGGGATGAATAGAAGGAGGAAAAGCAGGCGCGTAGCTCAGGGGTAGAGCGCTTCCTTGACACGGAAGAGGTCGCTGGTTCGATTCCAGTCGTGCCTACCAGCGTGTATCATCTTGTCATTCCCGCGAAAGCGGGAATCCATGAATTGGAAGTAGACAGTGGGAGCGTGATGAAGAATTCCTCCAAAACCCTGACCGTTCGCCTGCCCGACGGATCCACGCGGGCGTTGCCCGCGGGGAGCACGGCGCTTGATTTGGCGCGGCAACTGTCAAGCTCCTTGGCGAAAGAAGTGGTGGCGGCGTGCGTGGACGGGCGACTGATCGATCTGCGGGACCCTCTTTGTCATTCCCACGCTTGTAGAGACGCGATTCATCGCGTCTCTACGAATACGGAACGCGGGGAGACCCCTCGCTTTGCTCAGGATGACAGCAAAGAGGCTCTGCCTCTTGAGTTGATCAAAGCTAAGGATGCCCGCGCGAGGTCGGTATTGCGTCACGGTTGCGAGCATGTGTTAGCCACCGCCGTGTGCGCGTTGTTCAAAGGGGCGCAGGTGACCATGGGGCCGCGCGAGCACGACGGCGTGTTTTACTACGACTTTGACGTCGGTCGGCCGTTCACCCCCGAGGATGTGCAAGCGATTGAGCAAGAGATGCGGCGCTTGATCAAGCGCAAGATTCCCTTCACCAAAACCTGGGTGGGTAAAAAGGAGGCGCGGGAGCGCTTCGCCAAGCTGGGGCAACGGTACAAACCCGAGATTTTGGATTGGATCCCCGACGACACGGTCAGCTTGTATCAGAGCGGTGACTTCATCGACCTGTGCCGGGGGCCGCACGTGCCGCACGCGGGGTTTATCAAGGCGTTCAAACTGCTTGGAGTTTCAGCGTGCCATTGGCGCGGCGACCCCAAGCGCGAGAGCTTGCAACGCATTAGCGGCATTGCGTTCGCGTCGAAAAAGGAATTAGAGGATCATCTGCATCGACTGGAGGAAGCGAAGAAACGCGATCATCGCAAACTGGGACAGCAACACGAACTCTTTTGTGTGTCACACCCGCACGTGGGCGCGGGGTTGGTGTTGTGGTTGCCTAAAGGGGCGCAAGTGCGGCAGGGGGTTGAGGAATTGCTACGCCGCGCGCACGCGGCCGCGGGTTATCAGCCCGTGGTCACGCCTCATATCGCGCGCAGTGACTTGTGGAAGGTGTCGGGCCACTGGCAATTCTATCGCGACAGCATGTTCGCGCCCATGCAAGTGGATGAGCAGGAGTACATGCTCAAGCCCATGAACTGCCCGTTTCACATTTTGGTGTACAAGAACCGGGGCCGCAGTTACCGCGAGTTGCCGCTACGACTTTCCGAGCTGGGCACGGTTTACCGCTACGAGTTGGGCGGCGTGATGCACGGGTTGATGCGCGCGCGCGGTTTTACGCAAGACGATGCCCACCTGTTTTGTCGCTGGGATCAGATTGACGCCGAGATCGACGGCGTGCTGGATCTCACCGTCGGTGTTCTCAAGGCGTTTGGCTTCGATACGTTCACCGTGAACGTGTCCACCCGTCCGCAAAAATTCGTGGGGACGCCCGATCAGTGGGACCGCGCCGAAGACGCGTTGAAGCAAGCGGTTGAGCGACGGCGGTTACCGTTGCGCATCGATGAGGGCGGCGGCGCGTTTTATGGCCCGAAAATCGACTTGCACCTCACGGATTGCTTGGGCCGGCAGTGGCAATGCTCCACCGTACAGCTAGACTTTAACAATCCGGAACGGTTTGATTTGGGTTACGTGGACGAGACGGGCGCCTCCGTGCGTCCCGTGATGATCCATCGGGCGTTGTTGGGCTCCATTGAGCGGTTTATCGGCATTCTCATCGAGCAGTATGCGGCCGCGTTTCCCATGTGGCTCGCGCCGCAACAGGTTCGCGTGCTGACCGTGGCCGACCGGCACGCGGACTATGCCAAGCAGGTCGCCGAGGAGTTGCGGCGGCGGGGCATTCGCGTGGATGCACCCGCAAGTAGTGACACGCTTGGGGCTAAGATTCGCCAGGCACGCTTGGATAAAATTCCCGTGCTGGCGGTGCTGGGGGATCGGGAGACGGAGCAACAAACTGTTTCCATGCGGTCCGCAGGAGAGGACAAATCCCGCTCCCTGTCACTGGTCGAATTCGCGGACTTTTGCGTGGAACAGGCTAAATACCCGCTGGTACCGTAGACCACATCCGCCGCAACTGTCTGGACCGCTGATTCATCGGATGAAAGGATGACACGGATAAAAGCGCCGCCTCCGCCACATCCGTGAAATCATGAAAATCCCATCTATCAGCGGTCTAGACAGTTTGACAAAATAGCCCAATTTGTTAAAATTTTTACATGGGCAAAGAAATATACAAACACCAAGACTTGACATACAAGATAATAGGGTGTTCCATGCAAGTGCACAGTACCCTTGGCAACGGATTTCAAGAGGTGATTTATCAGAGGGCGCTTGCCATCGAATTGCGGCGAGCTGGGATTCCATATCAAAGGGAACTTGAAATGCCGATCTATTATCGAGGGAGAGATATTGGCAAAAGAAGAGTTGATTTTCTCGTGGATAACCAAGTGATGGTTGAGCTAAAAGCCTTGTCGGAGCTGGAGAAGACTCACCTTGCGCAAACTTTGAACTACCTAGAAATATACCAACTGGAAATCGGGTTGCTCATCAACTTCGGCAGCACTTCTTTGCAGTTCAAGCGAATTATCCATACCCCCGAATCCGCCGCAACTATCTGGACCGCTGATTCATCGGATGAAAGGATGACGCGGATAAAAATGCCGCCTCCGCCATATCCGTGAAATCATGAAAATCCCGCAACTGTCTGGACCGCTGATTCATCGGATGAAAGGATGACGCGGATAAAAATGCCGCCTCCGCCACATCCGTGAAATCATGAAAATCCCGCAACTGTCTGGACCGCTGATTTGTCGG